>JAISZM010000161.1 GCA_031269205.1 Eubacteriales Family XIII. Incertae Sedis bacterium
GCGTGGCTCGTACCTGCGCTCGTACTCCTTTTGCTTGCCGTTCGCCTTGCGTTTCAGGTAGGCGGCGTGGAGCCTGTCTTTTCGTTCTTCTATTATTCGGCGTTCTTCTTCCTCGGCGGCGAGGGCGGCGGGGTCTTTCGGCTCCTGCGGCACGGTGAACGCGCCGATGAAATTGAAATGTATATCTACTCTCTGCGTAGTATCGGCGCTTCCTTTGCGGTCACGCTCATGCACTATTATTTTCTCCACAAACTCGTTTATCATCGACGTTGTCAGTTCGTCAAAATCTTCGTAGCGTTTCACGAGTTCCGTAAAGCGCCCGGCGCGTTCGTTACCGTCTTTGTGGCGTTCAACCACCGCGTCAAGTTCGGGTATCTCCCGCTCGATCTGCTCCTGCTCCCGCTCGTATTCTTCCGACAGGGAACGGTAACGGTTCGCTGATAATTTCCCGAGGGCGTTGTCCTCATATATCCGTTTGAACAGGGTATCGAGTTCGGCGCGGCGGCGTTTCAGTTTCGCGAGCCGCTTCTTCTGCTCCGTCGCGTCGGCGGTCTGCTTCTCTGCGAGGGCTTCCTGCACAGCGACGGCGAACGCCGTCTTATCCTCTTTTGAGTAGGCGGCGATTTCTTTCAGCGACTTCGCGATGATTTCAAGGAGCCTGTCCGCGCTGATTCGGTGTCCCGATTCGCATTTGCTCCCGACCGGGATTTTGCCGTAGCCAGCGCAGACGTACATCGGGTTGTCCCTGCCGTTCGTGACGCGGTGGACGTAGAGTTTGCTTCCGCAATCCGCGCAGTAGACAAGCCCCGTAAGCGGGTGGACGTAGCCCCATCCGTCGGGGCGGCGTTTCACGTTCGAGCGCAGCCGCTGAACATTGTCGAATGTCGCACCGTCAATTATCGGCTCGTGCGTGTTCTCGAATATCACCCATTCACTTTCAGGAACGTAATGGTTTTTCTTGTCCTTGTAACTGTTTTTCGTCGATTTGAAATTGACGGTGTGGCCAAGGTATTCTTTCTTTTTCAGGATGGCGCATATCGTCGAACTGCTCCAATGATACGGGTTCTCGAAAACTTTGTGCTGATGAAGCCCCGCACCTTTCTTCGCGAGGTACGCGCCGGGGATTTCGATTCTGTCCGCTTCGAGTATACAAGCGATTTGGTACGGGCCTTTGCCGTCCATCGTGAGCCTGAAAATGCGACGCACGACAGCGGCGGCTTCTTCGTCAACTATCCACCTGTTTTTGTCTTTCTTGGATTTGAGATAGCCATAGGGCGCGTAACTTGACGTGTGTTTCCCGGCCATGCCGCGAGCGCGGAACGCCGCCTTGATTTTACGGCTTGTGTCGCGGACGTACCACTCGTGGATGATATTTCTGAACGGCATAAATTCATCCTCGCCGTCCGCCGTGTCCACGCCGTCGCTCACGCCGACGAACCGCACATTATTCTCCCGGAGTTTTTCCATGAACAGGCCGACGCGCAGATGGTCGCGCCCGATACGGCTGATGTCTTTCACGACGAGGACGGCGACGCGCCCCGCGTCTATCTCGTCCATGAGTTTCAGAAAATCGGGTCTGTCCCACCGCGTACCGCTCCATCCGTCGTCAGAGAAATGCGTCGGGTTCGGAAGCCCGTTCCTCCCGGCATAATCTTCGAGTAGGCGCTTTTGGTTCGTGATGGAATTGCTCTCGCCTTTCAGTTCGTCGTCGTGGGAGAGCCGTTCGTATAACGCTGTGATTTTTGACTGCTTCATTCGTTTTCCTTTCCGGCAGTCAGTCCGCTCTGCGGCACGGGTTCTTTGGGCGGCGGTTTCGTCGGTGCGTCGGTGGCAACTGATTGGTTTCCTGCTTCGGTTCCGACAAGGCGGGCTATTTTATCGCCCATCGTTTCGTCGCTCGTATTGCTGAAATGAATCGCCACTTTGTAGGTTGTCTTGCCAATCCGTATCGTCAGGATGGGCGGCGCGGTCTGCTCCGTCGGTTCAGGCGGCGCAGGTTCTGCCCGCAATGTCTTTTCTTCCTGCATAGGCCGCCCCCTTTCCTGATTCCCGTAATGGTGTTATGATTGGTGTCAGAGGATAGACGCTATGCAGAGCGCCCTTGTGGGCGCGATATGCGCTGTTTGGGACGTGTTTCTTGCCCTCTGCGCAGTATGACCCTGCGGAGCGCGGGCGATTGTCAATGTGCGGCGGCGTTCTGCCCGTCCATCCGTGCCGCGAATGGCTGACTCCCTGCAATTCCAGAGATATGTCAAAACGTCTCTTACAGCGTATATCTCCTGCCGCCATCTTGTACTTGCGGTATTCCCGCAAGCCAAAACTTGCCACATGACCGACTCGAGCCTACAATTACTCTTATGAAAACAGGCTATGTTTATATTATGGCTAGTGCTCCCAGTGGGACACTGTATGTTGGGGTAACGTCTGACCTCGCCAAACGGGTCTTTGAGCACAAAAATGACTTTGTCGACGGATTTACGAAGACATATAAAGTTCATACCCTTGTCTACTACGAGACCCATGAGGATATAGAAGCGGCAATAGCCCGCGAAAAGCAGATAAAGAACTGGCACAGAGCCTACAAGATTAATGCCATAACTGCGTTTAACCCAACTTGGGACGATTTGTACGATAGTCTTTTCGGCTGACAAGCGCACAGCGCCCGTCATCCCTTGCTCGTCATTCCCCGCTCGTCATCCTGGCGAAGGCCAGGATCCACCGACGGCGATAGCCGGCGGGAGCACTGAACATCGCGGGACGGCGCCAGCCGTCCTCGTGGGACTACCGCAGCCGCGGTAGTCGTGTGTCGCGCGTTGCGCTCTCTAAGTATCGCTCGCTATCGCTCACGATGGATCCTGGCCTTCGCCAGGATGACGAGCAAAAAGAAGTTGCGCACGATGTTCTTCATCCCTTGCCCGTTATCCCTTTGCTCGTCATTCCGGCGAAGGCCGGAATCCACCGACGGCGGTAGCCGGCGGAACCGCTATACATCGCGGGACGGCGTAGCCGTCCTCGTGGGACTTTCGTGGTATCGTCGGAAGTTTCGTGGTATCGTCGGAAGTTGACAGGAAACGTTTCTGTTGCCAACCGTTCTGTCGTCTGTTGGGGCATCCGAGAGACAGACTGGATTTTGCAGTCGCATCTGCCGCTGAATCTCAACAGGGAGCAGTCGCGCTGAATCGGTATATTCTCGGCGTGCTAGACGTGCTTCAATAGTCCAGCGGGCTTAATGTCCATCTTTGAGAACGCGAACAGCTTCTTGCCCAAGTCCTTGAGGCTTGCGCCGATGTGATAGACCGTATTGTCGATTATCAGGAAGCGGTCGTGGTAGTTCGCCGTAGTGAGAATCGTTATCGCCGCGTATTGCGCGTTGTGCTGCGTCAAGTCCAATTGCAACTGCTTGGAAATCCTCTT
>JAISZM010000040.1 GCA_031269205.1 Eubacteriales Family XIII. Incertae Sedis bacterium
CCGGCGATCAAGGCGACCTCTTCACGGTCCACGGCGATCTCGACATCATCGACAAAGACGGCGAACCCTTGGACGAGTCGTCGCTGAAAGCCGGAGCCTTGATACGCGTCGAGTACGACTTAATTCTCGACAGCTATCCGGGACAGGTTGCTCCGAGGACGGTTCAGGTCATGGGCGAGGGCGACGATATGGTCGGCCTCTACAGCGCGATGCTCGACGAGATATGGAATATGGACAAAGGGCTGAACCCCGGGGAAGGCGAACTGCTGGCGATCGACGTCGAGGAGGTCGCCAATCTCACCGGCGGCGAAAAGGACGCGTTGGTATGGTTGGCCGGATCGCGTTTCAAAGTATACAGCATGGCTTCGACCTTCGAGAAGCTCGAGGAAGAAGGGTACATCGACGGTGTGCTGCTTCAGTTCAAGGACGAGAACGGTATGCTCATAAAGATTTCGACGAGCGACGTGAAAGAGGGCAGCTTCAAATTCAGGATATCAAAATGGGTTTCCGGCGTTGGCGCCGACTGGTGCGACGACTGCACCGCCTCCAAAAAAGACGGCGTTTGGAGTTTCGAGTTCGGCGGTTTCGCCGTATCGTGACGGGAAGCGGCTTGGATCATTCCTGTTATTGAGCCTGAGAGATCCTGTTACTCGAATAAATCAGCCATCGTGACTTCCGACTGCGCCGTGCCGAAATAGCCCTTGCGATCAAGCCCGTAGGTCGTGACCATGGTAATGTGGACGGCGCTCCTGCTACCGGTTTCCGTCATGAAGACGCCCCTCTTGCGCTCAAGAGCGTTCGCCTCGTCCAGGTTTATCGTGTAGGGATGTTTCGTGTATTTCATCTCGCACAGGTTGACGACACCGTCGCGCCGGTCTATCACCAAGTCTATCTGCGCGCTCGGCTTAGAGTCCGAGCTGCGCCACGCCGATACGCGCGTCGACACTCCGGCGATGCCGAGGGCTTGCTTGATTTGACGGAGGTGCGCGCGGCATACCTGCTCGAACGCATACCCGCTCCACGCTCTGTGCCCTCCGTCCTCCGCATAGTTGGTCCAGTAATATTCGTCCTTGGAATCATTGCCGCGCATATACCGGAGGAAGAATAGGGTGAGCGGGTCTTTCAGACAGTACAAAGTACCGTTCCGGGGCTTCGTGAAATCCGCGTATCTCTCTATGAAATCGCACTGCTCTAGTTCCGAGAGGACTTCCGTCATGTGGCCGTTGGCCGTTATGCCGCTCGCCTTCTCTATCTCGCTGCGGGTCATACCCCCTTTCCTCGTCGAGAGAGCTTCGACGATCTTCATGTGGCGGTCGGCGTTCCTGAACAGCGAGCGGTACAGTTCCTCGTATTCGTTCCGCAGCGGCGCGTCGTTCGCGAAACAAAGCCGGTCCACATTTTGCGAAAAAGAGCGAGCCTTGTCAAAGAGGTTGAGGTAAAACGGTATGCCCCCAAAGACCATATAAGATTCGAGCATTTGGTAGCGAGTGATCTCAATCCCCCTGTCGCGATAGAATTTCTCACATTCCCCGAGCGAGAAAGGTGAGAGATGAATACGGCCCGTCACCCTGTTGTGCAACCCGCCCCTGTTTCGGAATATTTTTTTTGTAATCCATGAGGCAGCGGAGCCGCAGATGATGAAGAGGATGTCCGGATCCGCAGAGGCCCAACTGTTCCAGAAATAATCGAATGAGCGGAGAAAGTCGGAGCCGGGGGAATCGATCCAAGGCATCTCGTCTATGAAAACCACTTTTCTGCCTTTGGGTTTTGCGGAGAGCAGGTTTCTGAGTTTGTTGAACGCGTCCCGCCAATCCTTGGAAGCCGGTCCGGGGTCGCCCCCGAATTCGCTGAGCGCTTCGTCGAACGCGCGCAGATGGACGGCGTTGGAAGCCTCGATAATGCCCGTGAAATAGAAGGCAAAACCGCCATGGAAATATTCCCTGATCAAAAACGTTTTCCCCACGCGCCGCCGGCCGTATACGGCGATGAGTTCGGGGCGTCCCGATTCAAAGTACCGATCCAGTTCCTCTATTTCGTATTCCCTGCCGATCAGAGCCATGAGCAGTCCTCCGTCCCGCCGTGCCGGCGGCTCTTTCGTTTTTTGCACCAGCGGGCTAAAAAGCGCATTTTTTACCTGGTTTTAGCCCGACAAACAGGCAGTTGTGCCCTATAATCAAACTGATCGGGCTAAAACACATATTTTTTACCTAGTTTTAGCCCGATTAAAGTATATGCGCTAAGCCTGTGTTTGTCAAGAAAGAAGGGTAGAAGTCGTGCGGTTAGGAGTCGGGGAATATTTCCGAAAGCGGTATGCGCAATCCCCGCAACACATCCAATTCGGCAACATACGCGCGGTCGCGCTCGCGGAAACGCGTCAAATCCCCGCTGAACGTCACGCGCCCGTCTATTTTCAGCAGCGTCTGGGGACGCACCTCGCCGCGCTCCATCCCGAGGTCGCACACCTCGCTCTCGTTCAGCACGTAGTACACGAACTCGGAGCAGAAAAACCGCGTATTGTCGTGAGGGAAACGTCGATTGGATCTATGCCGCGCGCCTTCGCCGCCGATTTGACGCCTCTCTTCGGCGAAAAGCCTCGTGATACCACCGGTATCCCTGCGTTTTTCGCCTGCGATATGCGCTAAATCCATCGGCGAATCCAGCGACATATCTCCAATCGATGTTTCCTCGGGGAAACGCCGATTGGATCTATGCCGCGCGCCTTCGCCGCCGATTTGACGCCTCTCTTCGGCGAAAAGCTCTGTAATATCATAAGAGAAACGCCGACTGAATCTATGCGCGCGCACCATGGCTTTTGCGAATATCTCCCGGGGCAGGCGGATGAGGTTTCCCACGAGACCGAACGCATTGTAACGGTAGGTATGTCCGTTCAGCAGGAACGATTCGATCATGCCGCAGATCGCGCCGTACTGTTCGTTCGTCACGGGTATCTCCAGGATGACGCCGGGCAGTTCCGCGCAGCCCCCGTACATCTCATCGTTGAAGCTCTCGCGCTTGAAGCACCCGATGAAGGGGTTGGACGCGCGCCGCCTGCCGAAACTGAACATATACTCGAAGTTTTCATCCAATGCGAGCGCCGCATGGGTGTACTCGTCCCGCGTGACGTTATGAATGAGGCGCGACAACGTGGTTGAACTCCGCGTGAGTACGACAAAAACCTTCTTCTGCATCTACCTTCTCCCTCTCCCGCCGGCGCCGCCGCTCACTCGCAGCCGCGCTGTGCCTTTCACTCGACCGCCCTGGGCGCGCCCCGTCGCTCACCCGCGGAATCCGACCTCCACGTCGCCGTACGAGCTGTCTATCGTTATGCTGTTCGCGGCCGATGCGGAGCCGGTCTCAAAGTGCCCGCCGTCGAAACTCTCGACCTTCCTGTCGCCGAGGACGATCTTTCCCGAATCCACGTCGGCCGACAGGCGGTAGTCGTCCTCCGCGCCGTCGAGTCGCAACTCCACGTCGCCCGAATCCGATTCAATAATACTGTCGCCCCGGAGAACCCCGCTGATTTCTATATCACCGTAGGAGCTGTCGACGTTCAACCCGTTCGCGAAGGAAACGTCGTTTGCGGAGAAATCGCCGCTCGCTATGCTCACGTTCGAAGACCCGGCGCTCACCGTCGCAAAGTCCACGTTGCCGTAGGACGATTCGACGGTCAGTCCGTCCGGCGCGGAGAGATTCGCGACCTCTATATCGCCCGAGTTGCTTTCCACAGAAGCGTCTCGCGCGTCGATGTCCGCAACGCTCACGTCGCCGTAACTCGAAAATATTTTAAGCGAGTCGCACGTCAGGTTTTTCGCCGTGACAGCGCCGGAGTCCGACTTCACCGACACCGCGCCGCCGCCACGTTCTCCATCGCCACGTCGCCGTAGCTCGCGTCTACGGCGACGGCTCCGGCCGACAGGCTCTCTATCCTCACTTCACCGAAATCCACGTCGAGCGTAACGGCCGCCGGCGACGCCGCGCGCGGAACCGTTATCTCAACGAACGACGAAGCGACGTCGTTGTAGCCCGTGAACAGGTTCAGAAAGTTCAAAGAGAACCACCACACGTTATCTTGCTCCCGCCCTTGCGTCACCGTGAGCGCGCCGTCCGCCGCGCGCTCGGCCTTCAACCCGCCGGCAAACACGGGGCTTTGCCCCTTCACCGACAGGGTCGGGCCTTCTTTGACGACCACCCTGCTCATGCTGCTCACGTGTACCTCTATCGACGAAACGTCTTCAAAGACTTCGTCCACCTTTTCCATCTGTCCGCTGTTCGTGCGGTCGACGACCAGCGGCCCGTCGCGCAACGTGAAGGCCACGTCCTTCATGCCGCCCGCCGCATAGCCCACCGTGCCCACGGCCACGCCGCCCACGAGCAGAGCGACCCCGACGATGAGCGCTGCCTTGAGTTTACCGTTCATTGTTGTCCGTCCTTTCAATCGGCTCCTCGGAAGAGCCGCCGTCCTCGGGAATTTCGTCCGTGTAGGTGAAATCGGAATCGCCGTCCGAGGGGTTCTCTTCCGTGTAGGTGTAATGAGAGTTGCTATCCTCGGGATTCCTGTCCGTATAAGCGAAATCAGTATAGGCGCTTGAGGGGTTCTCGGCCGTGTAGGTGTAATTATAAGGGTAAGTGTTATTATTGAATGCTTCTTTGCGCACCTTGACGCGTTTGTGCCTGATGCGGCCCGACAGATTCGCGATGCCCTTGAAGATCGCGCGGCCGAGCAGATAATTCAGTATACCGATGATGAGTCCGACGCCCACAAGGGCTATACCCCCGCCCATGAACAGCAGAGCAACCGAAGTTTCCTGCATGAGTAGCATGAGCGACACGGCGAAGGCCGCCGCGCCGCAGACGGCTATCGCTCCCGCCGCAATGAAGAGCGCCACCACCACTATCACGCTGAACACGAGACCGATGATGCCGAGGACGCACGCCAACACCGCGAAGGGTCTAGCGACGGGCATAGAGAGCATACTCATCGCGCCGAGGCCGGCCGCCGAAAAGCTCTCTCCCATATTCGGGCCGTTCGGGCCGCCGTCGAACCCGCGCGCGTCATAAGGCGTCCCGCCTGCGGGATTGCCGGCGTAATAAGTCCCGTTGCCGCTTCCGTAAGAGGGATTGCCGGCGTAATAAGTCCCGTCGCCGCTTCCGCCCGCGGGATTGCCGGCGTAATAAGTCCCGTTGCCGCTTTCGCCCACGGGATCGCTGGCGTAATAAGTCCCGTTGCCGCCCGCGTAGGCGTCGGTGCCGCTCCCGTAAACGGGATCGCTGGCGTAATAAGTCCCGTTGTCGCTCCCATAAGCGGGGACGCCACCCGCATTCCTCTTTCGCGTGCGGCGAAGCTCCTTTATAGCTTTTTTCGTTTCCGCGGCCTTCGCGCGGCGCTCGTCCTTCATCATTTTTTTCGTGTCCTTGGCCTTCACTGCAATCCATTCCTTCGCGTTGAGTTCACGCAGGGCCGCATCGGCCCTTATCTCCGCCGCGATGCGCTGCGGCGGGCCGAGCCTCTCGATAACCTCGCGCTCGCGCCCCGGCCCCGCCTCGGTCAGATACTCGCTGTAATAGTTCACGGCGTCAAGACGCTCCTCATAGGGCATCTTGCGCAGACAGCGCTCAAGTTTTTTAACGTATGAGTAGGCGTTGTATTTTCTCATGACAGGCCTCCTTCTTCGCTTCCGCGCGCGCTGTCGCTCACAGCAATATCTATGCCGCCAAGGCCGTCGGAATCACCGAGCGCGCCGTCCGCGGAAAGGTTCAAGCCGCTGACCGCACCGTCGGAGCCGTCGTATGCGCTGCCGCCCGAGCCGCCGGAATCCGCGCCCGCGCCGCCCGAGGCAAAATTCGTGCCCCCGTCCGCGAGAATGAGCGAATCCACGCGCGACTTATACTCCCGCCAGTCCGTGCGGTAGACGTCCGCCTGCCGAAGCCCCTTGTCCGTGATGCTGTAATACCTGCGGTTGCGCCCCATATGCGGGCGGTCGTAGATCGAAAGCAGTTCGTCCTTTTGGAGCCGCCGCAGCACCGGGTACAGCGTGGACTCGGAAATCTCGAGCGTCCCCATCAGCGTCTGCGTCAACACGTAGCCGTAAGTGTCCTCGCGCCTCAGCGCCGAGAGCACGCACGCGTCGAGCAGAGCCGCTCCTATCTGAAAAATCATATCCTTGCACTCCTTACGGAAACGCCGGTCAAACAGTATTCCCGTACACAAAACTATATCGTAAACAATACTATACAGCATATAATATTATTTGTCAAACATTTTCGGGGAAATTTTAGAAGTCAAACAATTATTCAAATTAGAAACGGTGATTGAATCACGCTCCGCTTTCAAAACGGCGTACTTGTTAAGGAAACACTGATTAATTCCGTTCGCCAGATGAGCCGATGGATTAGCTGCGATCCGTAGGCGAGTCTCATCCAAAGCGTTGCCGAAGTCAGGCGGAAAATCGGCGGCTCATATGGTGGACATGAATTAATCAGCGTTTCCTTAAATCTCCAAGCTATCAGAATCCAAGAGAAAATCATAAATGCTCATCACGAGAACTCCGGAGTCATTATAA
>JAISZM010000051.1 GCA_031269205.1 Eubacteriales Family XIII. Incertae Sedis bacterium
TTCATGGGCGATGATGTCGGGGGACGCGTACGCGCTGTGCGACGGGATCTCTCCGTGGTCGGCCAGACAGGTTCGCATGAGTAGTTGGTTTGTCATTTTGTTTTCTCCTTCTGTTCACCTCTGTTATTGAGGGTTCTGATCGTTTCTTCTTTTGGGGTGTCTTGTTTCCTTCTATTTATATATAGAGCGTTTTGTGATAATTGAGCGATTACCATTTTGTTTTGTCCTCTTTCCGCAGGGCGGCTTCCAGCCGGGGGAGTAGGTTTGCGTCTTCGGGGCGGGTGCAGACGATGACATAGGATAGGTCGTCTTTTGTGAATGTGCTGAAGCGGTCGGTTCGGATCAGGTCGGTGTTTCCCGGGTCTTGGATGTTCTTTTGCAAAACTCTTTCGGCCGCTTGCGACGACGGGTGTCTGGCTATGGCGACTTCGAATACCGCCTCGGGATCATCGGTCAGAAGATATGTCTCGGTGAACGCGTAGATGATGTCGGGGTCGTGGCTGGTTCCGCCTACGCTGCGGGCGACTAGCGTGAACGGGGTCTGCGCTTTGCGGGAAGGTCGTGCCGGTACTTGCTCGATACGATCATCGTATACGCGCGTATTTTCCTGGGTTCTTTTGAGCTCGGGTTCTATCCGGATGTCAGGCAGGAAGCGCATGAGATAACTGTCTTTTTCCTCATAAGGCTTGGTGGAATATTTCGGGTCTGTGGCGGTGATGTACTGCATGGGATGGTGTCCGGGCAACAACGGCGCTCGGGCGTCCGGAGCGGTGGTCGTGTCCCATGGGTTGGATGTGCCGTCCACTTTCAGGCAGGCGTCATAGACGGGCAAGAAGGTCTGTTCGAGGACGCCTCTTTGGAACGCTATGTCATGATAGCGGAAACTGCCGGGCAGCTCCCATGGCTCCGGGTTCTCTTTGGATATGGGTTTGATGTTTGTGTACGGTACGCCGTCGCTTCTTCCAGGCCTGTTTATTCTCGTCACCGTCAAGTTGCATCCCAGCAGATTGGAGAACAGGGTCACCGCGCGCGCGCACGTAGTGCAGTTTACAAACTCCGGACCAGATGATTCAGGGAGGCCTTCCATGATCGCCTGAACGAATTTTCCTAAAGAGAGCCCATCCGCGCGGTGATAGCGGTTGGTGGACCAATATGTCAATTTCAGTTGCTTCAAGCCCAGTTTGTCCTCGTGCAGAGTTCGGGTGATGGCGCCTGCCGCGTCTTCGGGCGTCCTTTGCGTCCGCGCCCAAGCGCAGGCGATATCCATCGCGTCCGACCACGGTGTTGTCAATGTTTCCCATGGCTCTGTGGGCGGCCCTAAGATGGCATAGATGATAAGATCGCTGACGGCCAAGGGCGTCCACGCGCCGCCTTCTGTCTGGTACTGCCAGTGGTACGTCACGTTGAATTTTCCCACGCCGGGCCATTGGCTGTGGTTCAGCGCAACGTTGACGGGGGTGTCGAGCGGAACTAACTGTTCGTCGATGTCGCCCAGGATGCCGTTGGTCGTCGCTTTGATCCGTATATAGGTAAGGCCTACAGCGGGACTGAGCGGGCCGACGACTTTGATATCGATCTTCGCGCTGTGGTTTTTCAACTGCTCTTCCGTGTACGCCACGGGCAAGGTATGAGTGGAGAGGAATCCGCCTTTCACATATCCCGGAATGTTATGGCGTATGGTCGTCCATTCAGGGGTGTCAAGTTCATGCTGGTAATTTTTTCGCATCTTTAATGACGACGAGCCTTTCAGCAATGTGCAGAAGCGTATTTCAGAGAGGACGTATTTCTTTGGCGGATCGCAGTCCGCGGGCTTTTTGCGATATTCATTTACAAATTCATAGACGGTAGCGCCCAAGATGACGAGCAGGCCTACCCATTTGCTTCCGGTGAGCCATTGAAAGATGTTGGCGATGATGGACAGGAGCGCCCAGAAGCCTAGTCCTTCCAACATGGCAAAGACCAATTCTCTCAGGGCGCCCGCGCGATAGATGCTCTCAAATATGGAGAACAATTTATCCGCGGTGATGAGCGCTCCGGCCGCGAGACCTATCTGCACGGCGGGGAGTGTAAGCACTTTGTTCACGATGATGCTGGTCGCTTTTTCCGTCAGGGTGAGTTTGACGCCTATCGCGATCGATATGATGCCGGCGAGTACGATGAACACGAGCCGGATCCACCACATGGTGCAGTTCGATAGTTCTGTTTGTCCCCGGTAGGCTACGTACGATTCTTTTTCGAGGTGGACGATGAGTACGTCGTCGCCGTCTACGGTATGACGGGTCAGGTGAAATAACGGTATCTGCATGTGTTCCGCCTGCGATACTATTACACTATACTGCTCTTTCGTTATATCCGTGTGACCTGCCAGGCGCAGTTCATCATAGAGCGCGGAGATGTCCGGGCGCTCGCCGGCGGCGGCTTTGAGGGCGTCAAAATCCACCTCGTCGCGGAACTGAGCGAGCAGTTCGGGGGCGATGCTGTATTCCGTCCTGCTGCTTTCGGGCTCTTTGGCCGGGGAGGTGAGGGCGTCGGTCTTTTCGCGGAGTGCGGCCATGTCTATCAGTGAAACCGGCGCGCCGTCTTTCATGTTGCGGGCGGGCGGCTCGCTGAAGTCATAATAGGCTACCAGGTCCGGAAGCTCGGTGTCTTCCGTCTCGGTCATGTATCTGAGGATGTCTTCATCAGGTATGGCGGTCGCCCATATGGTGAGGTAGGACATATATCCCTGCATACACCACGCACCGGTCAGGCGGTCGGAGGCTCTGCAGGCGCCGATCAGGAAGTCGCCTTTCTCCCGGCACAGGGGTATGGGGTCGCAGGCTTTCTCGTCGTCCAGCGCTCCGTCGACAAAGAGGGAGTGGGTCAGTCCGTCAAAACGAACGGCGATGTTCACCCATTCGTTCGGCTTTACGACAGATCGCGAGTACAGGATGTTTTCCGGCTCGGAGTTCGAGCCGCGCACGGAACAGATCGTGAATCCTGAGCTTGCGGGATCGTATTCGAGATAGAGGGCGACGCCGCTGTATTCTTCGAGCGGGCCGTTGCAGTAGATGGTCTGGTACTGTTGCGTGGAGTCGACGAGTATGGTGGTCTGCACGGTGTAACTGTCCAGTTGCCAGCCGCCGGGGTTGATCCGATCCTGCGCGGGCGCGGCGTAGGCGGAGCCTGAAAGCGCGAGCGCGGGATATGAGATGGTCATTTCCGCGTCTTCGTGCATGGTCACCGCGCGGGAAGGTGTCTTTTTGTCCAGCGGCGGATTTTGCGTGAAGTCGATGTCCGCCACGCAGGAGACGACGGGCTCGCTGTACATGACCTTTTGTATATCCGAAAGGCTGAGCGCGGTCTTGTATAGGCGCAGAGAGCGCATCATGCCCGAGGTGTTTTCTGTTACGACGAAATCATCTTGGATGTCGCTCTGCGAGCAGCGTATGGCGGTCATGCCGCCATGGATGCCGTTGACGAAAAAATCGACGCGGCTGCCGTCATAGCTTATCGCTACGTGGTTCCACTCCGCGCGCGTTATGGTGGATATCGTGGTGGATTGCACTATGGAATAAGCGCCCAGCCTGAAGTTCAGCAGTCCGTCCCGGGTAAAGAAGTTCATCACGCCATTTTTTTTGATGATGGAGAATGGCTCGTAGAGCCGGTCGGGCCGTATCCACGCTTCCAGGGTGAACGGGGATCTCCCGTCAAAGGCCACGGTGTCCGCGCTTGAAAAACTGACGCGGCCTTGCTCTTTGACCCGCAGCGCTAGGTATGAGTCTCTGTTTATCATTTTTATTTGCCCCCTTTTTATGTGCCCCTTCCGCTGAGTTTATTATACTACTCTTTTTGTGGCTCGCCGCGGTGCGACGCGATGGGCGCGGTGATTTTTTTATTCGCTCGTTCCGCGACATATATCGGTCGATGCCCGGGTGGCGACAGTTGATATAATCCAAGAAACAACCGTACGTTTGGTTGTTCTATTGGCATCTATGCACGGGCTTTGAAGGATGGTGGTTTGTATGAAATCTTCCCAAACGAAAGAAAACTCTAACACAAAGGCGCCAAAACGCACCGACACGAATTATACGACGGGCGGTCATCGTTATTGGCGTGGATGGGTACCGCTGACCTCCGGTCGGAAGATGGTCTACGGTAAGGATTACGGCGAATGGGTACGCAAGCGCGACGAGATCATCCGACAGGACGCGCTCGGAATCGTTACCACGGCTTCTCTCTTCGGCGACGCGTTTCATCAATGGTTCACGAATATCGTCGCGAACAGGGAGATCAAGGATTCGACACTCTGCGAGTATGAACGGCTTTGGCTCCACAATATCAAACCTGACCTCATTACGGGATGCAAGCTCTTCGATATCAAGACGATCGATGTGCAGCAGTTCATCAGCAGGCGCAAGGCGATCGGCGCCAGCGATTCGAAGATAAAACAGGTGATGAAACTCATGGGGTCATTTTTCAGGTACGCGCATAGCGAGGGGTATATCCACCGCAATCCTATGGCGAACCTGCCGCGCGTCAAGCCCACTAAGGCGTCCAAAATCATCGTGTTCTCCGACGATGAGATCGCGCGACTTCTCAGCGCCGCGGAGGGAAACCGTCTGCGTTTTCTGTTTTATATCGCGCTCGGGACGGGCGCGCGCGACGGGGAGTTGTCGGCTCTCGACCACGGGGACATCGAGGGGGGCATTCTGCATATCACGAAGACGGCGACGACGAAGCGTGTCGAAGAGGGCAAGGGCGTCTACGCGATAGGCGATCCGAAGTCGGAGTCTGGATTTCGCGATATTCCTTTGAGCGATACTGTCTTGCGCGAATATGAGATACATCTGGTGAGGCAGAGGGATGAATATACGCGCATGGGGCGCGGAAACCTGTTGCCCGGCAGCGCGATTTTCGAAAACGGGCGGCGGAGCCGTATGCGCACTTCAGATTTCAGGCGGGCGTTGATCTCTTTGTGCGCGGCAGCGGATGTGACGTACCGGAAGTTTCATACTTTGCGGCATACTTTTATCACGAAGCTCTTGCAGAGCGGTGAGCCGCTCGTCGTGGTCAAGGATCTCGCCGGACATTCCAAGATCGAACAGACGATGGCTTATGTCCATGTAGAGGACGATAACAAGGTTCGCGCGGCCGCGTCGATTGAGAATATATTCAAGATAAGTATGTGACAACTGTGTGACAATGGGGGTGAGGTGTTGGAGGGTTGCGGGGGTTTTTTTGTGGGGGTGGTGAGTTGGTTGGTTGGTGG
>JAISZM010000080.1 GCA_031269205.1 Eubacteriales Family XIII. Incertae Sedis bacterium
CACGGCGTCGGCAGATACGAGGGACTCGTCAGACTCGAGGTACAGGGTTCCGAAAAAGATTATCTGAAGATCAGGTACTCGGGGGGCGACCACCTCTACGTTCCCGTCGAGCAGATGTCGTTCATTCAGAAGTATACCGGAGGCGGTGAGTCCGGCTCTCGCCTGAACAAACTCTCGAGCAACGAATGGAAGCGCGTGAAGGCGCGAGTGAAGGCGGACATAGCCCGCATGGCGGCCGAACTCGCCGCCACGGCCGCGGAGAGACGTGCCCTGAGCGGCCACGCCTTCCCGCCCGACGGCGAGTGGCAGAGGGAGTTCGAGGACAGATTTCCGTACGATGAAACGGAGGATCAGCTGAAGGCCGTCGCCTCGATAAAGAAGAACATGGAAAGCCCGCAGCCCATGGATCGTCTGCTCTGCGGCGACGTGGGTTACGGTAAAACGGAGGTCGCGCTCAGAGCCGTGTTCAAATGCGCCTCCGACGGCAAACAGGCCGCCGTACTCGTGCCGACGACGCTGCTCGCGAGCCAGCATTACACCACGTTCTCGGAGAGGTTCTCCGATTTTCCGTTCAGCGTCGAGATGTTGTCGAGGTTTCGTTCGGCCGCGGAGCAAAAGAAGGTGGTGGAGGGTCTTGCGTTCGGCAGCGTGGACGTGGTCATAGGTACGCACCGTCTGCTTTCGGGCGACATCGCCTTCAAAGATCTCGGCCTGCTCATCGTCGACGAGGAACACCGCTTCGGCGTCAGGCACAAGGAGAAGATCAAGAATCTGAAAAAAAATGTGGACGTGCTGTCCTTGACGGCTACGCCCATACCTCGCACGCTCCACATGTCGCTGCTCGGCGTGCGTGATATGGATATCATATCGGAGCCGCCCGAGGACAGATACCCTGTCCAGACCTATGTGATGGAGGAGAGTCCCGACATCATCCGTGAAACCGTCAGGAGGGAACTGGATCGAAACGGGCAGGTGTTTGCCGTCGCAAGCCGCGTTTCGTCCCTCGGCAGGATAGCGGAGAACATAGCGCGTCTGGTTCCCGATGCGCGCATCGCCGTCGGCCACGGGCAGATGGACGAGGCGCGCCTTGAGGACGCGATGGCGGATTTCATCGCGCGCAAATACGATGTTCTCGTGTCGACGACCATCATTGAGTCGGGACTTGACATACCGAACGCGAACACGGTGATCATCTTCGACGCCGACAAGTTCGGCCTGTCCCAGCTCTATCAGATAAGGGGACGCGTCGGCAGGACGAACAGGATAGCCTTCGCCTACCTCCTGCATCGGCGCGATAAACAGCTCAGCGAAACAGCCGAAAAGCGACTGCGCGCGATCAAGGAGTTTACAGAGTTCGGTTCGGGCTTCCGTATAGCCATGCGCGACCTCGAGATCAGGGGCGCGGGCAATCTGCTCGGGTCCGAGCAGCACGGCCATATGGCGGCCGTGGGTTACGAGCTGTATTGCCGCATGGTCAGCGAGGCCGTCAGGGCGCTCACGGCCGGAGGCGCGGCGGAGACGAGTCAAGTCGACGCTGCCGGCGAGGAAAAGACGGAGCCGAAACTCGATGTGACGATAGACGCCTTCATTCCCGAAAGCTATATAGAGAATGAAACGGAGCGGATAGAGATATATCACAGGATAGCCTTTATCGCGAAGGAAAAGGATATGGCGGATCTGACGGGAGAACTGAACGATCGGTACGGACCCCCGCCGCGTCCCGTAACGGCGCTCATGCGGATAGCGCTTGTGAGAACCCTGGCTTCAGCCGCGGGGTTGAACTTCGTGCGCGCCGGGAGCGCGGCGGAACTGGACGCGCTCATTGAAAAGCTCAACTCCGGTATGATAGAATAGACCGATAACTTGACGTACAGCCGGGTTCCGGCGGAAAGAAATGATATGAGTATAATGAAAAAATCCGTATTTACCGCCGTGTGCGTGGCTCTCGCCTTCGTGATGGTCTTTTCCTTTGCGGCCTGTGAGGATGAGAACGCAGGTGGCTCGGGCAGGGTGAGCACCGGAGGAGATAACGAGGTTCTCGCAGTGGCCGATGGCCAAGATATCACGCGTCAGCAGGTAGACGACCTCTGTTCGTTCATGGCCATGACATACGGCATGTCAATGGATGACTTGGATGAAGCGAACAAGACGATGTTATTCAATCAGATGCTGATATATGTGGCCGACAACATCATCGTCAAGAACTACATAAACGAATCTGACGAGGCCGCCGCGGAGCAGGCGAAGGAGTCCGTAGATCAGCAACTGGAGATGTTCAAGACGCAGAGTCCCGATCTGGAAGAGCAGCTTTCGGGCGCGGGCATCACGGACGATACGGTAAAAACCTATCTCGAGACCCAGTATTATCAGAGCGTCCTCTACGAAAAGGTCTTGCAGGATCAACCCGTGACGGACGAGGAGGCGCAGACGTATTACGACGAGAACAAGGCCGATTTTGTCACGCCCGAGTCCATCGGATTGAGCCATATCCTAGTCAGTGACGCGGAACTCACGGACGCGGGCCGCACGTCGATAGAGGCCATCAGACAGCGGGTTCTGGACGACGAGGACTTCGCGGAACTCGCGAAGGAGTTCAGCGACGACGGCAGCGCCGAGAACGGCGGCGATCTCGGCTCCGTCACGAGGGGTATGATGGTGACGCCCTTCGAGGAGGCGGGTTTCAAGCTGAAGAAGGGGGAGATATCCGATATCGTTGAAACGGAGTTCGGCTTTCACATCATCAAGGCGAATACGGATGTCATACCCGAGCAGCAGATGACGCTCGAGTCCGCTCGGGAGAATATCGACGGCATCATAGCGCAGCAGCATTTCTCCGCGGAGATAGAAAGACTGAAGGCAGAACATCCTGTGAAATACAATGTGGAAGTGGATCCGGAGACGGGCGAGCCGTCGACGGCCCTGCCGGAAACGACGGATTCGGGGGTGACCGAGGATGCGGAGCAGTCTGAGGATTCGGGTGTCGAGACCGAATAACGCCGGCGCTATGGTCGGTCGGGCAATCCGCCCGCTAGACCGGGAATCCGCAAGGTTGATGAGATATGGGAAACTGGCGTGATAACCTCATAGAGATCGAGTCCTATACGGCGGGCGAGCAGCGCAGCGCGCCCGGTCTCGTAAAATTGAACACGAACGAAAATCCGTTTCCCCCGTCGCCCGCCGTCCGCGATGCCGTCGCGAGTTTCGACGCGGACGCGCTCGTGAAGTATCCCGACCCGAACGCGCGCAAGCTGACACAGGCCTTCGCGGAGAAGGAGGGCATCGGTGAGGATATGGTCATGGCGGGCAACGGTTCGGACGAGATCCTTGCGTTCGCCTTCCGGGCTTTTTTCAACTCGGGCAGGCCGGTGTTGTTTCCCGACGTCACCTACTCGTTTTATCCCGTGTGGTGTCGGCTCTTCGGGATCGATTTCGAAGAGATTCCTCTGCGCGAGGATTTCCACGCGGACGCGGAGGATTATAATTGTCGCAACGGGGGCATTGTCATACCAAACCCGAACGCGCCGACCGGTATAGCCGAGAACGAGGATTTTTTCGTAAAGATCCTCGCTTCCAACCGGGACAGTGTCGTCGTGGTTGACGAAGCCTATGTCGGCTTCGGCGCGCGCTCGATCCTGCCGTTGATAAAGGAGTACGACAATCTGTTCGTCGCGCGGACGCTCTCGAAGTCGCGCTCCCTCGCGGGACTCAGGCTCGGGTTCGGATTCGGCAGTCCCGAACTCATCGCGGCTGTGAAGGCGGTGAAGAACTCGTTCAACTCATACACGGTGGGGAGCTTCGCGATAAGCGTCGGCGCGGCGGCCGCGGACGACGACGATTACTACGCGGAGCGGGCGGAAAGCCTTCGTCGCGTAAGGAGCGGATTCACGGAATCTCTGCGCGGACTCGGCTTCAGCGTTTGCGACAGCAGCGCGAACTTCGTGTTTGTCACACATCCTGGTATGGACGCCGGGGATCTGTATCGGCGACTCGGCGAACGCGATATTCTCGTGCGGTGGTTCGATAAGCCGCGCGTCAGGAATCATCTTCGCGTGACGATAGGGCGCGAGGAGGAGATGGACGCGCTGCTCGCGGCGATACGCGACTATATGGACGAAAAAGGCGTGACGGCGACCTGATGGGGTCGCTACGCCATTGCGCTATGGCGGACGCGGGATTTCCCCGCCGCCGGATACGATAAGGCCGCGCGGGCGGCGGGAATGAGGAAAGGTGCTTTTCAATAATATAATGATGCTTACACCGGACGGGGACGTTAAAGAGGGCGTCTGCGTCGGCGTCAGGGACGACAGGATAGCATATATCGGCGACTCCGCGATCGAGGGGGGATGGGGAGAAGTATACGAAGGCGCCGGCAAACTGCTCATGCCGGGCTTCTACAACGCGCACGCGCACTCTCCCATGACGCTCATGCGCGGCTATGGCGAGAACCTCGCGCTACACGAGTGGCTCATCACGCGCATCTTTCCCTTTGAGGCGAACATGTATCCGGAGGCGGTCTACTATGCCACGCTACTCGCCATGTCTGAGTCGTTCAGATACGGCATAGTATCGACCTCGGACTCCTATTTCCACGCGGAGGCTATGGCGAGAGCGGTGATGGACAGCGGCGCAAAGGCGAACATTGCGAGATCGCTCGCGGGCTTCGATGAGGATCAGGACATGTACGACATGGATTCCTTCCTGGAGGCTAGGCGGCTCTTCGAGGAGTACGACGGGGTGGGGAACGGTCGCGTCAGGATAGATATGTCTCTGCACATGGAGGAGACTTCCACGGAGAGGCTCGCGCGGCAGCTCGCGGAGTATTCGGCTGAAGAGGGGACGCGTATGCAGGTGCACATCTCCGAGACCGAGTCCAGTCATGAGGGCTGCAAGGAGCGGCATGAGGGACGGACGCCCGTCGCCTACCTCGACGACGTAGGTCTCTTCGATTCGCCGACGACGGCCGCGCACTGCGTATGGGTCGACGAGGGCGACATGGCGATAATGAAAGAAAAGGGCGTCACGGTAGCCTCCTGTCCCATCAGCAACCTGAAGCTCGTGAGCGGCGTCGCCGACATACCGGCTCTCATCGACGCGGGGGTAGCAGTCGCCATAGGCACGGACAGCGTCGCGAGCAACAACAGCCTGAACTTCATAGAGGAGATGAAGTTCTTCGCGCTTCTGAGCAAGGAGCGGCGCGGCGATCCGACGCTCGTCACACCGAGACAGACGGTACACGCCGCCACGCGCGTCGGCGCGCTGAGCCAGGGACGCGAGGACTGCGGACTTATAGAAGAGGGCTTCAAGGCGGACCTCATCGTCCTCGACCTGTCCTCGCCCGGAATGCACCCGGCTTTCGACCTGTACAGCAACATCGTGTACTCCGCGTCCGGCGGCGACGTCGTCTTCACCATGATCGACGGAGAGGTCGTCTACGACGACGGGAAGTACCCAACGATAGACGTCGAACGCGCGATTCGCGAGACGGAAAAAACCTGCCGCGCGATAGCCGCGGAGACGGACTGACGGAGAACACATGAAAAAACGCACCTTTCTCTACGGCGCGGCTATACTCACCGTTTCAGGTATTATCTCGAAGATATTTGGCGCTCTGTTTCGCATACCGCTTGCCAATCTCATAGGGGCTGAGGGCATGGCCTACTACAACGGAGCCTACCCGATCTATGTGTTGCTGCTCACGATATCCATTGCGGGTATACCCGTCGCCATCTCGCGCATGGTGTCGGAGCGGGTGACCTTTGGCGACCACGCGGGGGCGCACAGGATATTCAAGGTCAGTCTCGTCGCCATGGCGGTGATCGGGGCCGTTCTCTTTACCGTGCTGTATTTCGGCGCGCCGTCCATCACGGGAAGCGTGAGCAGCCTCGGTGGCGCGGTTCACGCCATGCGCGCCATTGCACCGGCTCTGTTTTTCGTCTCCATCTTATCCGTGTTCCGCGGCTACTATCAGGGGATGCAGGACATGAAGCCGTCCGCGGTCATGCAGGTGGTCGAACAGTTCTTTCGTGTCATTGTGGGTTTGTCGCTCGCGTTCGCCTTCGTCGGCGCCGGGAAGGAGTTTGCCGCGGCGGGCGCTACGTTCGGCGCGACGGCCGGGGCCGCGGCGGCGCTCGCAGCGGGTATTTTCATCTATTTCAGGTTGATGAAGAGAGAGGGATACGCGGTTCGGATAAGCGCCTCCTCCGCCGCGAACGAGGAAGCGGGAACGTCCGCTCCCCCGACGCGGAAGATACTGTCGATGCTCGCGTTCATAGCCGTACCGATAACCATAGGCGCGACGATCATGCCGATAATGCAGAATATAGACCTGCTCATAGTGACGCGCCGCCTCGCGGATATGGGCCTCAGTCCCGAAGAAGCCCGCAGTCTTTACGGCCAGCTCACGGGTATGGCCGGACCCCTCATCAATCTGCCGCAGGTGGTGACACAGGGCATAGCCGTCAGCCTCGTGCCGACCGTGGTCGCCGCGTTCAAGACGGGCGACAGGGATTTCCTGCATCACAACGTGACGCTCAGCGTCAAGGCTACGATGATAGTAGCCCTGCCGTGCACGGTCGGACTCGCCATACTCGCGGAACCCGTCATGAAACTCCTGTATTTCACGCGTATGGATGAGGCCGTGTCGGCCGCTCCGAGCCTGTTCATCCTCGCCTTCGGCGTCGTGTTCCTCGCGTCGGTGCAGACGCTGACGGGCGTCCTGCAAGGCGTTGAGCGCCAGCTCATACCCGTCAGGAACCTCTTTATCGGAGCGGGCTGCAAAGCCGTGCTCACCTACGCGCTGACCGGCGTGCCGTCAATGAACATCAAAGGGGCCGCGATAGGCACGGTCTGCGCGTACACCATAGCGGCCGTGCTGAACTTCGCGGCCGTGCGGAAGTACACGGGCGCGAGCATGGACGCGGCGAACACATTCGGGAAACCCCTCGTCTGTTCGCTCGTCATGGGCGCCGCCGCATTCCTCTCGTACGTCGCGCTGCTGCGGTTTTTCGGCGACGGCGTTTCGGTTTTGGGAGCCGTTGCGGTCGGCATCATAGTGTACGCGATCATGATATTCGTCACGCGAACGGTGACGGAAACTGAGCTGGCGCTGTTTCCCAAGGGTGAAGCCCTTGTGAAAATATACCGAAAAGCCTTGACATTACTGCGTGTCAATGCGAGAATATAAACGAAAACAGGCATTTCTACGTAGTCAAAATCAGGAGGTAGATCAGTGAATAAACAGGAACTTATCGTGGCTGTCGCCGAGCAGGCGGATCTCACAAAGAAGGATGCCGACAAGGCTGTCAACGCGATCTTTGATATTATCGAGAAGTCGCTCGTCAAAGGCGAGAAGGTGCAACTCATAGGCTTCGGTACATTTGTGTCGCGTCAGAGCAAGGCGAGGAAAGGGCGCAACCCGCGCAATCCCGAGCAGCTTATCGATATCCCTGCGAGAATGGCGCCCTCCTTCAAGGCAGGCAAGAGCCTGAAGGACGCAGTCAACAAGAAATAGCGGTGCGTCCGCTTTTCAGGGCCTGCCGGAAACCCGATTTGAAAGGTGTTGTTCGAGGGAATCCGGTGATCTGATGTAATGTTCCGGGGTGATTTTGTCGCCCCGGTTTTTTATGAGGCAGATTCTGTGAGATTGGATAAGTTTTTAAAGGCTTCGCGTATCATAAAACGCCGCACGGTTGCGAAGGACGCGTGCGACCGCGGGCGTGTGCTGGTCGGTCGGCGCGCGGCGAAGGCCGGCGCGGAGGTGAGCGTCGGCGACGAGATAACCGTGTTGTTCGGCGCCTCTGAGCTACGCGTCCGCGTCAAGAGCGTAGTCGAGCCAAAGCGCAAGGACGACGCGGATTCGATGTACGAGATAGTCACCTAGCATCTTGCTTTACCCCGGCGTTCAAATACAGTAAGAAGCGCCGGGGTGATAACTCCGCGTCAGCGCTTACCCAGTTTCTTCTCAAGGGTGGCGATGCGCGTCAGTAAAAAGAACAGTATCGCGATATGCGCGGGCGATTGCACGACATTGCTGATCACGCGCGCGAACGTGAACACCTTGCCGGCTTCCATCCCGTACATGAGGATGAGCCAGAGTGAGTTCATGCCCAGCAGTACGACGCCGAGGTTTATGAGCCACGCGGCTATGACGCGCCGCAACGTGACGCGGCGCTTGTAGAAGAAACAGGCGAAGATGAAGCACGTGACCGCCTCGCTGAGAGCGAAGCCCGGGAAATACGCGCCGCCCGCTCCGGACAAAGCGAAGAACCCGAGCGTATCGCCGGCGAAGGCGAACAGAATGCCCGCTATTGGCCCGAAGAACATTGACGTTAACGCGTCGCAGATGTAACTGAACGTGATCAGTTTGAAATTCGGGCCGAGATAGATGGTCAGGAACGGCAGGTTGAGTATCGTGCGTATGCCGAGAAGCACGGCCATCACGACGACGTTACGCGTGGTGAACACGCCTTTGGCGGAGAAAAACTCGCGCGCGGAAGGGCCTCTTTGATCCCGGTCGCCGGACAGGATCGGACCGCCTCCGCTTTCATCAAGACGGGAATCGGACATGATTAAAACCTCCTCATCAGAACGATATTCCGTCGCAGTCGACGCGTCAACGCCTCTTCGACGAAACAACCAAAACAGCCACTCTGATGGGAAATCCACAGGGCGGCAGCGGACGCAACGCCGCATCGCAGGCTCCGCTGTCTCCCGTACAGGCGAGAGGGCGCCGTTTCGTCCACGGGCTACATCCCATCCCGTGGCACTAGACGCGCGACGTTTACTCTACCGAGGGAGCGCCTCTTGTAATCGGCGCTTCCAACACGCATATTATATTATCGAAAGCCGTGGCATTCAAGGGAAAACGAAATTGTTGTATTGAAAATCGCCCCGTTCAAGGTATATAATCGAGGAATCACAGAGTTTTGACAAGATTGGAGCGAAACGATGATGGACGATTGTATTTTTTGTAAGATCGTTGGAGGGGAGATACCTTCGGAGGCGGTCTATGAGGATGAGGAGATAGTGGCTTTCAGGGATCTGCAGCCGCAGGCGCCCGT
>JAISZM010000053.1 GCA_031269205.1 Eubacteriales Family XIII. Incertae Sedis bacterium
CGAGCATGAACCAGAAGCCTTCCTTTTGGGCTTCCCGCCGCGCAAGCTCCGCATCCCCGCGCCCGATCTCCACGTCTGATTCAAGTCTGTCGGCTTCCGTCAGCATCCTTTCAAAGACCGCCGCGTCGCCGTCCGCGGCTGCGGCGAGCACGGAGGCGGACGCCAGATAGGATTCAAAGTAACCGTTCACGAAGGCCTTGTTCGCGTAGTCGTCCGTGAAGGTCAGATCCACAGGCACGGGGTCGCCCGCGAGCAGGGCGCTCTGGAAGCCTTCGGGTACCTCCGCTATACCCGAGATATGCTTGTTCACGAGTTCGGAATCGAGTTCGTCCCGGTCGCCTGTCTCTACGAGTTCGACGCCGAGTCCGTCCTGAAAGTACGTTCTCATATCGTCCGAAAGCGCCGAGCTGTCCCCGTCCATGAATCCGAGTTTGATGCTGTCCGTCGGCGTTCCCGCATCCCCTGAGCCGAGCGTGGACGCGAGTATGGATATCCCCATCACGCCGAGGGACACGGCGAGTGCGATAATGAGAATCCCCTTCGAGCGCAACAGTCCGTTGCGAAAAAGCACTCCAAAGTTTTTCATCGGGCCAACTCCTTTCCCTTCAAAATCATAGCGTGGTTTTTTACAACGGGACTGACAGTATTATTCAAAATCACTCCAAGGTTTTTAACCAGGCTGCAGGCGTTATTATTCAAAAGTCCATGAAAGTTTTTCACAGTGCGATATCCTTTCTTCTCGGCGACCTTCTTATCAGCAGCGAGCCGGCCGCGCATGAGGCCGTGAGGATGACGGCGAGCACCGCCATGATCGTCAGCACCTGCCCCGGCCGCCCGAATAAGGTGAGTTCGAAGGCCGCGCGGTTCATGATGTTCATCGGCAGGTACTCGGTCAGGCCGGGGATGACTATCCCTTTGTTGAAGGAGCCGGAGATGAACAGCATCGTCCACAGGACACACATTACCGGCATATAGGGGTTGACCTTCGAGACGAGGCCGAGCAGCATGAAGGCGGCGAAGACCGTCGTGCCGAGCAGGGCGAAGAAGGCGAAGAGCAGGATGTTGTCCGCCGGAGTCGCCGCATAGTGGGCGCCGAGGAGGAGCGTCGACGGTATCATGACGGCGACCACCTGCGCGAGCGAGCCGGGTATGCCACCGAGCACGCTTTCGAGGAAGATGGCCTCGCCGCGTTTGGGCGACACGGACAGCCTGTCCAGCAGCCGCTCCCTCCTCAAAAGATACATGCCTGAAGCCGCGCCGATGCCGCTGCCCATAAAGCAGATCATTATCACCATCGTCACGGCGTAAAAATCCATCATGCTCTGCGCCCTGCCCTCGCGTTTGGCGTCGGTCACCAGTCCGTTCCGTCCGCTCTGTCCGTCCATGAGGGAGGGGAGTTTGTCCGCGAACTCCGCGATCTTCTGCGGGTTTTCCGCTCCGAGCGTGGCGAACGCGGCGGAAACGGCGGCGCTCTCCCGCGCGAAGCTCTTCGCGATCATGAGGGCGGCGCGGTTCTTGATGCTGTCTCCGCCTTCGTAGACTTTGACGGAAACGGTGTTTCCGATAATGTTGCCTGTTCCGTCGCTTGAGGCTTCGGATGGTGTTCCGGTAATGTTGCCGCTTCCGTCGCTTGCGGCTTCGGCGCTGAAGATGAAGGCGACGTCGGCCGTTTCTCCGTCCACGGATTTCTCCGCGTCGGCCTCGCTCTTCGCCGGCAACAGCTCTATGGAGTCCGTCTCTTCGAGAGCGCCAACGAAGGCGCCGATGGCCTGCTCCGCTCCTTGCTCCGTGTGGTAGGCGATCTTTATCGTGCCTACACTCCCGTCGGGGTTGTCCAAGCCCGCGAGCATATTCCCGAGGAAGGCCACCATGACTATCGGGAATATCAATCCGAAGAACAGAGCGGAGCCGTCGCGGTAGTAGTCCCTGATGGACTGCAGCGCTATCCTGAGCATCGTTACGCCCTCCTCTGTTTCCCGCCGGAAGCGCCGCGTTCGCCGTGCCCGCCGCGCCCTGCGTCTTCGGCTGGCTCGCCGCCGCCGTAACCGTCGCCGTCGTCACCGAGTTCGCTGCCCGTGAGGGCGAGGAAGGTGGTTTCGAGGTTCGGGGCTTCCTCCTCGAAGGACTTGATCGTCACGCCGCGGTCCATGAGGACTTTCAGCAGGGGCGAGATGTTCGCGAGTTCGAGATCCACGTCGACGCGCAGCTCGTCCCCGCCCTCGGCGTACTTCGCGTTCTTGACGCCCGCGAGCTTCGCGATGTCCGCGGCTGCGGCCCGCTTGGCGTCGGTGTCGCCCGAACCCGCGACTATCCGGATGGATTTCCTGTCCGTAACGTATCCGAGCAGTTCTTTCTCCGTGCCGATGGCCGCGAGCCTGCCCTTGTCGATTATAGCTATTCTGTCCGCGATCTCCTGCACCTCAGGCATGTAGTGCGAGGTGTAGATGATCGTCGCCCCTCCGTCCCTGAGCGCGCGTATCGAGCGCAAGATCATGTCGCGACTGCGCGCGTCCACGCCGACCGTCGGCTCGTCCATGATGATGAGCTTAGGCCTGTGCGCGATGCCGCAGGCGATGTTCAGCCTGCGCCGCATACCTCCCGACAGCTTCCCCGCGCGTTTCTTTCGCTCGTCCGCGAGGCCGACGAAATCGAGAGCCTCGTCCACGGCGCGTTTCAATTCTTTCCCGCGCAGCCCGTAGAGCGAGGCGAACAGCGCGATGTTTTCGGCGGCCGTCAAAAGGCCGTAGAGGGCGATCTCCTGAGGCACGACGCCGAGCAGGGCTTTGATTTTGACCGGGTTCGTCGCGAGGTCGTAGCCCGCGATGTCGACCGAACCCCGGTCGTAGTCCGAGAGCGTCGAAATGACGTTCAGCGTCGTCGTCTTGCCCGCGCCGTTCGGCCCGAGAAAGCCGAATATCTCGTTCTCCCCGACCGTGAAGCTCAGATTGTCGACGGCGACGAGCTCGCCGTACTTCTTCGTCAGTTTCTCGACAGTCACGTAATTGTTCATTATCCTTTCCTTTCCGGCCGCGTTTCTTTTATTGCCGCAACCATCATATCGCGCCGCCGCATCTCAAGGAAAGTGACACGAGTACAAAATGAACGTGACATTTGTCACGAAGTTACTCCAGAGATTTCTTGTGGTACAATAGAATTCCCCTGTTCCAATGTTGTTATATTGAAGCGGCGGGGCGATAAACAGGATGGTCAATGATATGGACGCAAAAAATGAAAATGTCGGGCGGCGGCTCGTCTACGGACGCAACCCTGTGCTTGAGGCGCTCGCTTCGGGTGCGGATATCGACCGCGTCCTCATACAGAAGGGCGTTGAAGGCGCGGGCAGAAAGATCTACGCCCTCGCCAAGAAGGCCGGCGTACCCGTCACGACGCTCGAGAAAAACGCGCTCGGTCGCGAGGCGGGGACGAACGCGCATCAGGGGGTCGCGTGTTATCTGTCCGAGTTCGCCTACGCGACCGTGGACGACATCCTCGCGGCCGCCGCGGCGCTCGGAGAGGCGCCTTTCATCGTGTTGCTCGACGGCATCGAGGATCCGCACAACCTCGGCACCATCATAAGGAGCGCCGACGGAGCGGGCGTTCACGGCGTCGTCATAAGAAAGAACAGGGCGGCGCAGGTCACCCCGGCCGCCGTGAAAGCCTCGGCCGGAGCCGCCCTGCGCCTTCCCGTGGCGCGCGCCGCGAATATAGCGCAGACCATAGACTATCTGAAGGAGCGCGGCGTCTGGGTGTACGGCGCCGATACGGGCGGCGAGAACTACGCCTCGCTCACGTACGAGGGCGCGGCCGCCCTCGTCGTAGGTTCCGAAGGCGCGGGGCTTTCCCGCCTCGTCAGGGAGCAGTGCGACCACATCGTCAGTATTCCCATGCGCGGCAAACTCGCGTCGCTCAACGCCTCGTGCGCCGCGGCCGTCGTGCTGTACGAGATGACGAAGGACCGAGCGTGAATCCCGAATACGAAAAACTCAGTCATGAAAAACTTGCCGCCCTCGCTCGCGGCGGCGACGAGACGGCCCTCAACTTACTGTTTTGTGAGTACCGGGATACTATCAGAGGCAAGGCGAGCCTGTACTTCCTCGCGGGCGGCGACACGGGCGACCTCGTACAGGAGGGCATGATAGGACTGTTCCGCGCGATAACGGACTACGACGCATCAAAGGAAGCCTCGTTCCGCACCTACGCCGAGCTGCTCATCGCGCGTCAGATGATAGCCGCTATCAGGTCGGCTGCCCGATTGAAGCACAGACCCTTGAACACATCCCTCTCGCTCGACGCGAGCGCGGACGCCGCGGGTGGAGGCGCGGACGAAAGCGCCTCTGTATCGGACGGCGTCAACCTCGGCGCCTCGCTGCCCGCCGCTGCCGCGTCGCCGGAGGAGGCTGTGCTGCTGAAGGACGAAATGGAACGCCTTGAGGCCGAAAGCGTGCGTCGCTTCAGCAAGCTCGAACTCGAAGTGTGGAATGAATACAAGAGAGGCATGACCTACAAGGATATCGCGAAGGCGCTCAACCGTTCCCCAAAGGTGATAGACAACGCCCTTCAGCGCATGAAGAAAAAGGTCGCCTTCGCCATGACGGACGTTTCGGCATAGTTCCGGCGCTTCCGCCTCCTTACAGGTAGTCTCCGCTTATCTGTTTTATCTTCTTGGCGATACGCGATTTCGTCTTGTCCTTCGCGATCTTCGGTCGTAGGTCGTTGTATCCGTCGTGCGACGAGATGCGAGCGGGTATCACCTTAGGCGTTATAGTTATCTTCTTACCCGACTTTGTGATTTTCAGCTGAACGATCATCGTATCCTTGTCGGACGGATTGCTGTTGCCGCCGAAACAGAAATTCCCGAGCGACCACGCAATGAATTTCCCCTTGTAGGTCTCCGTGCCCTGAATCACGTGCGGATGGTGAAAGATGGCCGCGTCGGCCCCTGCGTTTATCGCCGCCTTTGCGGCCGCCTTCTGCCGCGCGGTCGGCCGGTAACTGCCTTCCGTACCGTCGTGTGACGTGAAGATGATGATCTCCGCGCCTTTCTTCTTCGTCTTTTGTATCAGCGATTTGATAGTACTCTCGGACGAAGTGAACTGCACGCCCACGAAGCCTATCTTCACGCCCTTCACCTTCGAGACCGTGACCGAGTCGCCGCCGTAGTAGCGAATATCCGCCTTCTTTAGCGCGTTCTTCGTATCCTTGTAACCCTTTGAACCGTAGTCCATGCTGTGATTGTTCGCGATATTGCATATTTCGACGCTACCCTTTTTAAGGATATCCGTGTACTTCGGGCTACCGCGAAAGTAGAAGACTCGACTTCCCGGCTTACTGATATGCTGGCTACTGTTCGTCAGCGCCCCCTCGAGGTTGACGACGGTCAGGTCGTCTTTCGAGAATACTTTCTTCACGTCACCGAAGAACCACCCCGCGCCTTTTTCCCGGTAGGTGTCGACAAAAAAGCTCTTGCCCACATTGTTGCCGAGCGTCGTGTCCCCTGCGAACGATATCGTGATATCCACGTTTGCGGCCTTATTGTTCGGTTTGGGGATAGCGTCGGGTTCTGCCACTATGAAAGGCGACGAAGTATCGTCAGCGAAAACATAAGCGGCGCTTGTCAGTAACAGAACAGCCGCAAGGCCAACCGCAAGAGCGAGGCGCTTTTTATTGTGAGAGCGCACCGACAAACCATAGCTTCCTCTACCAGCGCCGCGCGAGCGCAGAGCAGTGCGATCTACAAAAATCTTCATACAGACAATCCTCCTGAATGGCGACAATCGGTCAATTCAAAGATACAAACATTATATACGAATTTGCGGAATTATTGTTCCACCGACCATACAATATTTAATTGGCGGAGCAATATATGACTCTCACCGGCAGGGCTGAACCTGTAACTATGAAGTAACAGATCGATTTTTTATGTTTATTACCCCGGCTGTTCGCTGCCGGGGTAATAAAGTCCGTCGCCGCCGCCCTCCTTCCGACGCGGCGAATGACTTTATATGAAAAAAAAATCTTTACATTGCACCCAATTTATTATATGATAGTCTCATTATGGACAGACCGAACGTAGGGCGCAAGCTGCCGCGCCGCACTGGAGGTGAGGAACCTCAGGCAAGACAATCCATCGTCAAATACGCTTTTGTCGGCCTTTCGGCGCGGGCGGGAGCGACGACGCTGGCGTTCGCTTTTGCGGACTGGGCCGCGAGGCAGAGCGCGCGGGGAAAGGGGACGCCTGCACTGTCCCTTTCGCTCCCTGCGAAAAAACCGAAAAAGCGAAACGCCGCCGGATCCGGCCGCGCGCTTCCCGCGGAAGAACCCGGCCGGTCGGGCCTCGCGGAGCCTTCGGCAAAACTCCAGAACGGCGGCGGCGTGGCCGTTGTCGGGATAGACGATGATGAACTGCGCCTCGGAGGATCGGATTATGACCGCGTCGGCATAGACATGAGGTTCTCGGGTAGGGAATACCTTTCGCCTTACGCGCGCCTCGCTGCGGGCGCTTCGGTCAGGGGGATACACAATGTCGACGGCGGCGTCAACTGGCTGCTGCGCGCGCCCGGTGAATCCTGCGCGGGCTTTACCGCCACCGATTACGTCCGCCTGTCGTCGGGTGCGACGGAGGACACGGTCATCATCGACGTGAAGGGCGGCTTTGGCGGCGACCGCAGGATATCGGAACTCCCGAAACTGCTGAATGACTGCGACCGGGTCTTCGCCGTCGTTGACCCGCTTCCGTCGGCGCTCATGGCCGACACGGAAAAACTCGAACTTTTCAAATCCCTGGAGCTTGGCGGCGCCGACATCCTCTATGTGATAAACCGAATGAACCCGGGCGTTGACGTGAGAGAGATGCGATCCTTCATAAAGGTCAGACGCGCTGTGGAGATACCGTTCTTCCCGCCCGAACACATCTACGCCGCGGAATATAATTGCTGCACACTCTACGCAATGCCGAAGGCGACTTCGCTCCTCACCACCGCGTTCGAGCAGATGGCTCTCTGACCGTATGCACCCCGAGATGACACAAGAACGACACAATATTTCCACATTCTGTAATACACTCTTAATCCTACGGCGCGCTGTGTAGATATATAATAGTAACATGATTGAATATAAGAACGTAACGAAATACTACGGCGATAACGTCGGCGTAGAAGAGGTGAGTTGCCGAATCGACAACGGGGAGTTTGTATTTCTCGTCGGACCCTCGGGATCGGGCAAGTCGACCTTCGTCAAACTCATGCTGAAGCTCATCGACGCGGACAACGGCAAGATAATCTACAACGGCTACGACGTGACGAAGCTCAAGAACATGGAGATCGCGCGACATCGGCGCAGCATGGGTATTGTGTTTCAGGACTTCAGCCTGCTGCCGAAAAAGACCGTCGCCGAGAACGTCGCCTTCGCGATGGAGATCATCGGCCGGTCGCGCCGCTCCATCAGGCGACAGGTACCTCAGATGCTCGACCTCGTCGGCATCAGCGGCGAGGCCGGCAAGTTTCCCGATGCGATATCCATAGGCGAGCAGCAGCGCGTGGCGATCGCGCGCGCGATCGTCAACAACCCGTCCGTGCTGATCGCAGACGAACCGACGGGCAACCTTGACCCCGAGACGGGGTGGGAAATAATGCGTCTGCTTGAGCAGATTAACCGAAGGGGCACGACGGTCATCATGGTCACCCACTCGAGCGAGATCGTCAACGCGATGGGCAAGAGGGTCATCGCTATAAGTGGAGGCAGGATCATTCGCGACGAGAGCGAGGGCATGTACCGACCTGAAGAGGACGACGGTCCGGGCGCGGCGGACGATGAGGTATTCGAGCTATGAACAACCCCTTTGTAATGATGCGTCAGACCTTTAGTCAGATCGGCCGCAATATGAACATGACGGTCGCCTCCATGTTCTCCATCACGGCTATACTGCTGATTCTCGGCATCTTCTTCATCATATTGGTGAACATCAATAATATATCAGACAGCGTTAAGGAGAACTTCGGCGAGGTGCAGATAAACCTGACAAACGCCGTGGACGAGGTGAAGGTGAAGGAGATGATGGACGAGTTCAAGCCTATGGACGGAGTTGAAAACGTCTCGTTCCTCTCGCGCGAGGCGGCGATGGAAAACTTCAAGAAGAAGTGGGGCGCCAACGCCGACCTGCTCGACAAGCTTGAGGTGAACCCGCTGCCAAACGCGATCGTCGTAAAGGTCAGCGACATTGAGAAGGCCGACGGCATCGTGAAACGGGCGGAGGGAATGCAGGGCATTGAGAAGATAAATTACGCCCAGAATACGATCGACAAGCTCATCAAGATATCTAACTACATACAGCTCGGCGCGCTCATACTCATAGCGGCCCTGCTCGCGATATCCATCGTCGTCGTCTCGAACACGATTAAGCTCACGGTGCTCGCCCGCGAGCGCGAGATTACAATCATGAAGTACGTAGGCGCTACGAACTGGTTCATCCGCGGACCCTTCCTTCTTGAGGGCATCATCATAGGACTCATCAGCGCAGCCGTATCCAGCGTCGTCATCGCCGCGATATACCATCAGGTCGTCGCCAACTTCGGCTTCGATTTTGCTTTGCTCATGTCGACCGGCTTCGCACCGGAGGAGTTCCTCATCAAAAACCTCATTGTGGTCTATGTGGCTCTCGGTGTCAGCATTGGCTCGTGTGGCAGCATCATTTCCATGAGGAGATTCCTCGATACGTGACGGGATTTTTGCGGAGTCGCCGCGGCGGTGGGCCGGATACACGGATTTCCGGACGGCTGTCGGGATAGCGGCGCGGACAGGGGGGAGGGGCTTCAACCCTATTATGAGAACACCCGACGAAATCGTCAATCAGATACTTGCACATCGGGGCGTCATTGGCCTCGTGGAATTCTTTTCGGATCGGCCTCGCACGACCTATGACCCATTTTTGCTTCCGGGTATGGAGGAGGGCGCGGCTCTCGTCCATCGGCATGTCGCCGAGGGGAAGCGCATCTGCGTCTATGGCGACTATGACGTCGACGGCGTTCTGTCGGTAACCCTGTTGACGGGTTTTCTCGAAAGCCTACCCGGAGTCTCTCGGGAAAATCTTTCGTGGTATATCCCGTCGAGGTTCGACGATGGCTTCGGCCTGAACATGGGCGCGATAGAACAGATACGCCGCGCGGGCGCGGATCTGCTGATAACGGTCGATTGCGGCGTCGCGTACGCGCGGGAGGTTGACGCCGCCATGAAGGCGGGTATGGACGTGGTCGTCACAGATCATCATGAACCCGACCCGGATGCCCTGCCCTTGTCGCCGACGATCGATCCTAAGATGCGGGATTCCGCGTATCCGTTCAAAGAACTGTGCGGCTGCGGCGTCGCGTTCAAACTCGCTCAGGCGATACGGTTGAGGTACTACCCCGATGACATGAGTGTCCGCGCGGCGCTGAACGCGGCGCTCGACCTTGTGGCCGTGGCGACGGTGGCGGACGTGATGCCGCTGACGGATGAAAACAGAACAATGGTGAAGTACGGGCTGAAGGCGTTCAACGCAAGGACGAGGTGGCAGCTTGCGGAACTGGCGGACGCCGTCGGCCTCAAGACAGGGGAAATATCCGCGTATAACATAGCCTTCGTCGTCGCGCCTCACCTGAACGCGGCCGGCAGGATGGGGGACGCTGCGCCGGTCGTCGATCTTTTCAAAACGGACGACAGGGAGACCGCCGCCGGGATAATCGGCGACCTCATAGAGCGAAACGCTGAGAGACGCGCCGAGCAGGACGTATCCTTCAGAGCGTGCGTGGAGATAATAGAAGAAAAATACGCGAGTGAATGCGTTATGCTAGTGAAGCCGCTCCGGGTACACGAAGGCGTTGCGGGCATAGTGGCGGGCAAGATAAAGGAAAAATACAATCGGCCCGCAATCGTACTATCGGAGTCGGAGGAAGACGGTGAGCGCGTGTTGAAAGGTTCCGCGCGGAGCGTCGCGGGCGTGGACATCACCTCCCTGCTGCGTGGCCATGCGGAACTGTTCATCCGATACGGAGGTCACGCAAAGGCTGCGGGATTCACGCTGCGGTCTGAAAACGAGGATGCCTTGCGGGAAGCTCTGCGCGCTGATGTCGGGGCTTTGCTGGCGCGCGATCCCTCGTTGTTTTCACCGTCGCGCGAGGTTGACGCAGACATCCTGCCTGAGGAAGCGTCCCTCAATCTGGCGCGGATGCTCGAAAAATTCGAGCCTACGGGCGAGGGGAATCCGAAGCCCGTGTTGCGTCTGACGTCGCGGACGCCGAAGAGCGTAAGAAGGATGGGACCGGAGGGGCGTCACCTGAAATTCTCAGTCGACGGACTCGACTGCGTGCTGTTCGCGCGCGGCGACGAGTCGGCGGATCTCCCGCCCGGCGGTGGCTCTCTCGATTTTTACGGCTCGCTGGACGTCAACAGGTGGAACGGCAGGGAGAGCGTTCAGTTCATAGTAAGGCAGGCGGTATGTTCAGAATCTCCAAAGTTAGATTGACGTTAATCATTATAGCCGTGTTCCTCGCGGGCGCGACCGCGGGGATATCGTTTTACGGCGCGCTGTATATGGGCGTGCCTCCGTTCACCTTCCCTTTCGCGGACGCGCCGAAAGGAGCGGGTTCAGACGTGAGTTCGGGAAGCGCTTTGGAGGAGAATGTCGTCGCGCTGTCCTCTGAGGACGTCTCCCGCATAGAGCAGCTCGGAAGTTACCTGAAAAAAAACTTCTACCGTCCGATCTCGGAGGGCGCGATACAGACAGGTCTGCTCCGCGGGTTGTTCATGTCTCCGGGCGACCCTTATACGATATATTATACGAAGGAAGAGTTTGAGCATACGATGGAAAAGACACACGGAGAACTGTCGGGCATCGGACTCACCCTATTTTCGAACGAAGAGGGTTTTATAGAGGTCGTCAGCGTCATAGAGGCTTCCCCCGCGTACAAGTCGGGGATACTCAAAGGCGATCTGCTCCTTACCGTGGACGGCAAAGAATATTCGGGGGAACGATTGACCGAAGCGGTTGAGGCCGCTCACGGCGAACCCGGAACGAAGGTCGTGGTCGGCATCAGCAGGGACGGCCGCGTAAAGGATTACACCATCACGAGATCGGTATTTATCACACCATCGGTAGTCCACGAGATAATGGAAAACGCCGCCGGCGACAGCATCGGATATATCAAAGTGACTTCCTTCAACGACAACACGTCGTCTGATTTCGAGGCGGCGCTGAAGGAGGTGGATGGGAGCGGCGCGAAGGGCGTCGTCGTCGACGTGAGAGACAACGCGGGCGGCCTGGTCGACAAGGCCGTCGAGATGGACGACATGCTTTTGGACAAAGGTGTTATCTGCTATGCGGAGGACGGGA
>JAISZM010000130.1 GCA_031269205.1 Eubacteriales Family XIII. Incertae Sedis bacterium
TCCCGAACACAGAAGTTAAGCTCTCCAGCGCCGATGATACTTGGCGGGCGACCGCCCGGGAAAGCAGGACGCTGCCATTCCTATCACCCTCCTTGCCGAAAGGCGGGGAGGGTGTATTATTACCCTGCTACTCCTGGATCACAAATTTGCGCGGTTTTACTTGATTTTTGTATGGAATGGTGGTAGTCTGGATGAGTTGATAAGGTATCGTCTGGAGAGTGGGGAAGCCCGCTCTCTTGTTTTGAAAGCAGAATGGCTCGGGACGCATGACCGGGCAGCGCGTTGTTTCTCGCGCACGGATAGACCGGGAGAGGTATGATCGCTCAGAATACTAAAACGAAAAGCGTTAAGGCGCGGGTGAGCGAGCTGCTTGTAGACTGGTTGCCGCGGCACGGTTATGAGCTGTGGAACGTCGAGTTCGTGAAGTCGGGAAGCGGCCGCGATCTGAACGTTTACGTCGACGGAAGGGATGGCATGAGTACGGACGACTGTGAGTTCGTCAGCAGGTACCTCGAGGCGCGGCTCGACGAGGAGAGTCTGATCGAAGGCGCCTACTGCCTTGTCGTCAGTTCCCCCGGCATGGATCGGCCGCTGCTCACGGATGAACACTTCGAGCGCTACCGGGGCGCGCCTGTGGACGTTTCGCTCTACAAGGGGGTGGACGGCCGCAAGACCTACAGCGGTGTTCTCGGTGAACGCACGGCGGACACACTGACTCTATTAGGGGAAAACGGCGGGCGCGAGATTGAGTTACCACGGGAATACGTGAGCAAGGTGAGATTACAGGTTATATTTTAGCGGCGTACCGATGGCGGATCGACTGCGAACGGACGACAAATTTTGGGGCAAGAATAAGGTAAGAACAAAGGAAGGATAGAGCATGGACGGCAAAGAAATCGCGGCTGCGTTGGACCAACTTGAAAGGGAAAAAAACATACCTAAGGCGAAACTCATCGACGCCCTTGAGCGAGGGCTTGCGGCGGCGTACAAAGGCAAGAACAAGTGCCCCGAGGGTACTGACGTGCGCGCCGGCATCGACGTGTCCACGGGCGCGATCGAGCTGTATCTTTTCAGGGACATCGCGGACGAGGTCACGGACTCGTGGCTTGAGGTGTCGATGGACGAGTTGACGCAGGGCGACGACGATGCCGCGACGCAGGTGTTTTTTAGGAATGTCGTCGATCCGGGCGAGAATCCCGAGATCGCGTATACCATCGGCGACCTGAAGGAGAGTGAGGAGATAAGGGAGTGGGTGAAGTCCGAGACCAAGTTCTCCACGCAACTCGGTTTTGAGAATCTCGATCTCGGGCGCATCGCGGCGCAGACGGCAAAACAGATTGTGGTCAGCGAGGTGCGCGACATCGAGAGGGGGATGGTCTATGACGAATACATCGATCGCGTCGGTGAACTTGTAACGGGCACGATACAGAGGGTCAGTAACGATACCGTCTTTGTTAATTTGGGCAGAACGGAGGGTCTGCTCGCCTTTGGAGAACAGGTGAGAATTGAGCATTACGTCGTGAATTCCCGGCTGCGCTACTATATCATCGATGTGAAGAAATCTCAGAAAGGACCGCAGGTCTTTCTGTCGCGATCGCATCCGGGACTCGTTAAGCGGCTGTTTGAGCTCGAGGTGCCGGAGATAGCGGACGGTATTGTGACGATAGAGAGCATCGCGCGCGAGGGCGGAAGCAGGACGAAGATGGCCGTCGCGTCGTCGGACGCGAACGTTGATCCGGTCGGCGCGTGCGTGGGCAACCGCGGCGTACGCGTGCAGGCTGTGGTCGACGAGTTGTTCGGCGAGAAGATAGACATTATCGCGTGGACGGGCAACAGGGAAGAAAATATCATGAGCGCCCTCTCCCCGGCTAAGGTGGAGAAAGTCATCGAGGACGAGGATACGAACGAAGCTACGGCTATCGTCCCCGACTATCAATTATCGCTCGCCATCGGCAAGGAGGGACAAAACGTGCGGCTCGCCGCGAAGCTGTGCGGTGTGAAGATAGATATAAAGAGCCACTCGCAGTATTACGGAGATCCGCAGGCGACGTCCATCAACCTCGGCGGCGAACTCGACGAAGAAGGCTATCTGAATCCCGACGATTTTATGACGGACGACGACGCGGATGAGACTGAGGAAGGCGTCGCTGACGACGCGGCTTCGGACGGCGCCGACGTGCAGGCTGACGCGGATGAGGGTGAGGAAGGCGTCGCTGACGACGCGGCTTCGAACGGAGCCGACGCGGATGATGAGGCGGCGGAAACGCTTGTCGCGGAAGAGACGGACAGCGCTGAAATTACCGAAGGCGAAAATGCGGCGGCTGACGACGGCGAAGAATTCGCGGCCGATACGAAAGGTGAGGATGAAGAATAGAAAAACGCCCATGCGCCGCTGTGTCGGCTGTATGACTTCAAAACCGAAGCATGAGCTGGTTCGCCTCGTGGCGGCGGACGGGGTTCCGCGCGTCGACGTTACCGGAAAAGCGAACGGCAGGGGAGTCTATCTCTGCCAGGATGAAAAGTGCTTGGCTGGCGCGTTGAAGAGGAACGCGTTGAGCCGCGGGCTGTCCGTCAAGGCGGTTTCGAATGAAGACAAGGAGCGGATCCTGAAGGAGTTGATTCCGGATGCGGAGGTGCGAGTATGAGGATACACGAATTAGCCAAGCAGCTTAATCTGAGCAACAAGGACGTACTTGCGCGGGCGCAGGCGATGGGACTCGGAGTCACGAGCGCCAGCAGCAGCGTTTCAGACGGTGAGGCGGCGACTTTGAAGGATCGCATACTCGGCAAAGACCGAACCGCGGCGGGTGGTGAAACGGCGCCGATCGCGGCGCCGAAGGCTCAGCCGAAAAGCGCGCCGAAGGGTGAGACGACCATCGTGCGCGTCAAGCCGAAGGTGAAAGAGACGGAGAAGAAGCAAGAAGTTCATGTGACGAAGAAGGCCAACGTAAAGCTGCCATTGACTCCGCCCCGCCCAAAGACGAAATCCGCTGAGGAAACGAACGCGGAGGCCGCGGGCAAGGGTGAGGCGAGGACGCCTGTGTCCGGGAAACCGCCGGTCGGCGCGTCCTCGACGCCTCCTCCCCCACCCCCTTCGAGGGCGTCCATGGGAGCGTCCGCTTCGAGATCGGCCTCAGTAGCTCCCGCCCCCGCCCCTGCCCCGAGGGCGGCCTCAGGCGCACCCGTACCTCGGCCGAGAGTCACGCCGGGAGCGCTCGCGCCGTCGTCCGGCTCAGGGGACAAGGCCGACGCAAGGACAGAGATATCCGGCGAGGGCAAAAGAAAGCCCCTATTGAAGGTAGCTTATACGGATCAGGAACCGGAGCCGAAACCCGCGATCGCGACTCAGCCCGGAGCGGCGGGGAAAACCGAGGCGGAGTCGAAACCCGGCGCGGCTACGTCGCCCGAAGCCGCGATCCAGTCTGAGGCGGAGGCAAAATCCGATACCACGACTCAACCCGAGTCGGAGGCGCGGAGGGCGGAGGCCGCGGCGAAAGCTCGCGGGGAAGCTTCCGAAGCTGAAGTGGGTTCCGATCTTGCGCCCGGGTCTACGTCGGCATCCGAGGCTGCGCGGACTGGCGGCCGCAAGGAGAAACCTCAGGCGTCCGAGAGTGCCGGACGTGCCGGCAAGGCGGCAAAGACCGACGGAGCGAAGCGCCCCGCAAAGACCGCAAAGGACGCGCGTGGCAAGACGGACAAGACCACCGGAGCCGCGGGCTCGGGAGAAGGCGACAAGGCCAAGAAGGATGGGACGGCCGCCAAAGGCAAAGCCAAGGAGAAGAAAGGGCACAAAGGCAAGGAGCAGAAGGGCGATGCTTTCGGCGACAAGAACAAGCGCCACAATGTGCGCGACGCCAAACGCCGTGGAGCGACCGACGATTTCCGTGGATCGAAGCGTAGCCCGATACTCGAGGACAGCTCTCTCGAAAAGAGGCCGCTCAAGAGCGGTAGACGTCCTAAGGTTCAGCCGAAGGCCGAGCCCGAACTCGTCGTCATCCCCGAGGATCTCGCGCCAGGCACGAAGATCATCGCGGTGCCGATCACGGTGGCGGGCTTTGCGGAACAGGTCGAAAAGACGCCGAGCGAAGTTATCATGGCGCTCATGAGCCTCGGTCTCATGATGAATATTAACAGCAATCTCGATGAGACGACGGCGCTCTTGCTCAGCGATGAGCTTGGCGTTCCCGTGTTTATCGCTCTCGACGAGGGTGAGATCATCGAGGAGGGCATCGAGGACTTTGAAGACGACCCTGCGAACCTCATCCCGCGTCCGCCGGTCATCACGGTCATGGGTCACGTCGACCACGGAAAGACCTCGCTGCTCGACGCTATCAGGGAAACGAATGTGACCGAGGGCGAGGCCGGCGGCATCACGCAGCATATAGGCGCGAGCGAAGTTCACATCAACGATCAGCGGATAGTGTTCCTCGATACGCCGGGACATGAGGCGTTCACGGCTATGCGCGCGAGGGGCGCGCACGCGACGGACATCGCCGTCCTCGTGGTCGCGGCCGACGACGGGGTCATGCCGCAGACGCTCGAATCCATCAGTCACGCTAAGGCTGCGGGAGTTCCTATCGTCGTCGCGATAAACAAGATGGACAAAGAGGGCGCCAACCCCGACCGCGTTAAGCAGGAACTGTCCGAGCACGGCGTGCTGGTCGAGGATTGGGGCGGCGATACGCAGAGCGTCAACGTCAGCGCGAAAAGCAGACAGGGGATCAAGGAATTGCTCGAAGCCATAGTGTTGCAGTCCGAGGTTTTGGAGCTGAAGGCGAATCCGAACAGGCTCGCGCTAGGTACGGTAATTGAGGCGCGGCTCGATAAGGCGAGAGGAAGCGTTGCGACCTTGTTGGTGTTGAACGGAACGCTCGAGGCGGGGATGAGCATCGTGGCTGGAATGACGAGCGGCCGCATAAGAGCCATGACGGATTACAAGGGCAAGGAGATACAGAAGGCGGGTCCCGCGACGGCTGTCGAAGTGACGGGGCTTTCCGAAGTGCCGCAGGCCGGCGACGAATTCAACGCGGTGCGCGAGGATCGCGTGGCGCGCGCGATAGCGGAGAACCGCAAACTCAGGCAGCGCGACGAGATCATGGCGCGCACCTCGGGCGCGAGTCTGGATACGCTTTTCGAACGCATGGGCGCGGGCGAGACGAAAGAGCTGAACATCATCATCAAGGGCGATGTGCAGGGTTCGGTCGGCGCGTTGACCGCGTCGCTCGAACAGCTCTCGAACGACGAGGTCAAGATCAACATCATCCATAAGGGCGTCGGCGCCGTGAACGAATCCGACGTGATGCTCGCGGAGACGTCGAAGGCCGTCGTCATAGGCTTCAATGTGCGTCCGGGCAGCTCCGTCACAGCGCTCGCGGAGCGCGACGGCGTCGAGATACGGACGTACCGGGTCATCTACGACGCGATAGACGACGTCAAGGCCGCCATGAAGGGTATGCTCGATCCCGAGTTCCGCGAGGTCGTTATCGGCAAACTCGAGATCAGGGAGACGTTCAAGGTTCCCGGCGTCGGCACGATAGGCGGCGCGTACGTGACCGAGGGCAAGGTGCAGCGCAGCGCCGAGGTGCGCGCCGTGCGCGACGGCATAGTCGTACACGAGGGCAGGATATCGTCGCTGAAGCGCTTTAAAGACGACGTGCGTGAGGTGGCCACCGGCTACGAGTGCGGTATCGGTATTGATAATTATAACGATATCAAGGTGGGAGATATAATAGAGGCGTTTGTGATGGAGGAGATTGAGCGCGAGTAACGCGTCTTTCCCTGTTTGGCGGCACGGCACTTAAATAATAATTTGCACCATGCCGGCTATGAGGATACGAAATGGAAGAGCTAAATAATTCACGTCACGTTTGTGCCGCACAGCGGCATGGTGCAAATTATGAAACATCGTAAACATCATTTTCGGGGCGGACGTATCGGCGAGGAGATAAAGCGCGTTATCAGCGACATGCTGTTGCGTGAGTTGAAGGATCCGAGATTCACGGGACTCGTCAGCGTGTCAGCCGTCAAGGCCTCAGACGACGGCTCCTTCGCGACCGTCTACGTGACGATGCTCGGCGCGGGGTCGGGCGCGATGGCCGAGGCCACGGACGAGGAAAAAGAAGAAGCGCTCGCGGCCTTTGAAAATGCGAAGGGCCTGATTCGACGCGAGATAGGGCGCAGACTTGGACTCAGACACACCCCCGATCTCAGGTTCAGGTTCGATACATCGGAAGAGTACGGCAGGCACATAGAAAAGATCATAGAGGAACTCGGCATCCCGAAAACCCTGAAAGAAAAACCCATGAACAGCATAGAGGAGATAGCAGCCACTTTCGAGGCCGTGGAAACCGTCAGGATATTCCCGCACGAAAACATGGATGGCGACACATTCGGTTCATCCGTGGCTCTATGCCTTGCGCTGCGCGAGAGGGGCAAAGACTGTTCAGTCGTCATTAATGAAAAAATACCCGACAATATAGCGTTCATCGAGTACGGTTGCTCGGAGTTCGCCTCGGACGAAACGACGCCGGATGTGGACGGGCGGTGCGACGAATCCGATGACGGCGTTTTGGGCGCCTCCGGGACAGCAGCCGCGAATACCGAGGCGCGAACCGCGGAATTCCTTGCGGTGGGCTGCGACCTCGCCGTACTCATGGACGTCGGGGAGACCGCGAGGATCACGGGTCGCGAGAGGCTGTTCGCGGACGGCCGAAAAACGATTTGCATTGACCATCATGTTTCGAGCAGGCCCGTCTACGACTACAACCGTATCGATACGTCCGCGTCGGCCACGGGCGAACTCATCTACGACATACTGCGCGCCATGGGCGTGACGCCGGACGCGCGCGCCGCCACCGCGCTCTACGTCGGCATTCTTACGGACACGGGGCGGTTTCAGTACACGAACACGACGCCGCGCGCGCTGAGGATCGCCGCCGAACTCCTCGACCTCGGCGTGAAGCCGAACGAGGTGTCCACGGAGATCTATCAGAACGTCAGACTTGAAAAACTCATGCTCGAAAACGCCGTCATGTCTACGATGGAGACGGTCGCGGACGGCAAGGGCGCGATCGTGTACATGACGAGGAAGATGCTTGGGGACAGCGGAGCGATTGAGGAGGAGACCGAAGGCATCGCGGAGAAACTGCGCGGTATCAGGGGCGTCGAGGTTTCCGTATTCGTACGCGAGACTGAGGACGGCCGCACGAAGGGCAGCATGCGTTCGAAGCATTACTATAACATCGCTGAACTCGCCTCGCGTTTCGGCGGCGGCGGCCATGTCAGGGCTGCAGGGTTCACCTCGGGAAAACCTCTTCAGGACGTGGTCGAAGAGGTGAAGAGCGCTCTTTGGAAAACACTCTGAACGGGATTATTATAGTCAACAAACCACAGGGGATGACGTCGCACGACGTCGTCGGATTCGTGCGTGGGCTGACGGGGGTGAAGAAGGTTGGCCATACGGGTACGCTCGATCCGATGGCTGAGGGCGTGCTACCGGTCTGCGCAGGCAAGGCGACGCGCGTCATCGAGTTCATCGGGAAGAGCGGCGGCGGCAAAGGCGCGGGGGATGTATGCAGCCAGCATTTCCTTAAAGCCTACGACTGCGAAGCGCGCTTCGGCGTAACGACGGATACGTTGGACGTATGGGGCGCCGTGACCGCGGAGTCCGACGCGTCGGACTTCCCCGGCGTCGTGACGCCCGAACGTGTCCGCGAGGTTTTCGCGTTGATGACGGGCGAAGTGGAACAGATCCCCCCGGCATACGCGGCGATCAAATACAAAGGGCGAAGGCTGTATGAGTATGCGCGCCGCGGCGAAGAGATACCCGCGGAGGCGCTGCGCCCGCGCAAGGTGTGCATTGAGAGCATAGACGTGACGGATGTCGTAACGGACGACGGAGAAGTGAGCGGTGAACGGCCTTCGTCGTCGCGGGCCGGGCATCAGGATTTCGTTTCGTCCGGTTCCGATAATGATTCCGATGCCGGCCCCGAAGGCGGTTCCGATAATAGTTCCAAAGGCTTCGCGACGGTGAGGTTTTCCGTCGTATGTTCGGGCGGGACGTACGTGCGCTCGATAGTGCGGGACGCGGGCGAAGCCCTCGGCTGCGGCGCCGCCATGAGCGCGCTCACGCGCACGAGGAGTGGCGTATTCACGCTGGCGGACGCGCACACGAGGGAAGAACTCGAGCGCGCGGCAGGGGACGGACGGCTGGCCGATTTGATGCTCCCCCCGGAAGCGGCGATATCGTTCATGCCCTCCGCGACGCTCGGGGGAAGCGCGGCTGAGAAATTCGTCAACGGAATGAACGTGAACGCCGCGGAAGGACTGTCCGGCGCGGGATCCTTTATCAGGGTGTACGACGAAAACCGTTTCATAGGGGTAGGCAAACTCTACGATGGTATAATAAGACCTTACAAGGTAATCACGAAATGAAGATATTTACAGACTTAAAACAGATTAAAAATATTCCGCCGACGTCCATAGCTCTCGGCAACTTCGACGGGGTACACCTCGGACACGCCGAACTCATCCGGCGCGCCGTAGCCTACGCGAAAGAGCGCGGTCTCGCGCCCACCGTGTTCACTTTTTCGAACCTTCCCTACAACGTGTTGAGGGGGAAAACTGTCATACACGGCGTGGCTTCGGAAGCTGACAAGGAGCGAATGCTCGAATCGCTCGGCATCGAGTACCTGTTTTCGCTCAGCTTCGACGAGGGCTTTCACACGATGACGCCCGGAGCCTTCGTGGACGGTCTTCTGCTGGGCGCGTTTAACTCGCGCGCCGTGTTCTGCGGCTTCAATTTCAGGTTCGGCGCCGAGGCGGCGGGTGATCCCGGGTTTTTGCGTAAAGAGGGCGAGGCGAAGGGTTTCGATCTCGTTGTCATGGAACCGTACAAGGTGGGCGACGCACTCGTATCGAGCACTATGATAAGAGGATTGATAGAGCGCGGCGATATGGTCTCGGCCACGAGATTTCTGGGTCGCCCGTTTTCGATAGAGGGCGAGATAACGCACGGCAACGGCCTCGGCCGCGATTTCGGTTTTCCGACAGCGAACATAGGACTCCCGGAAGAGCTGGTAGTTCCCGCCTACGGGGTGTACGTGACGGAAAGCCGCCTGTGCGAGGCGGGCGACAATCGTGACTGCGAAAGCGCGACAGAGCGCGGAACGCGCCGCATCGGCTCGAGTGAAGGCGGCTTCACCCGCAGCGTCACCAACGTAGGCGTACGCCCGACGATAGGTGATCACAAACTGTTCGCGGAAACGCACATCTTAGGAGCGCCCGACGACGATCTCTACGGTCGCCGGATACGAGTGGCCTTCCTCGATATGGTGCGCCCCGAGCGCCGCTTCGCGGATATCGGAGCGTTGAAAGCGCAGGTGGAGAGCGACAAACAGACCGCACTAGAGTATTGACGTCCGGGCGACAGGCCAAAGCGACCGGCTTCACGCCTCACGGCCACCCCTCTCACGTTCGCCTTCTACCCCGCTGAAAAACCTTCGATGAATTGCAATCCGCACATCATGTATGGTAGAATATCTCCTGCGTTATCGCGAGGTTCGCTCGCTCCGCCCGGACGACAAAGCGGGAGGAAAGATGTTCGCGTACACGCTACCCTAGCTCATTCGGTAGAGCAGCTGATTCGTAATCAGCAGGTGGCCGGTTCGATTCCGGCGGGTAGCTCCAGGAATCCCGAGAAATCAACGTTTTCGGGATTCTCGCTTTTTTAGAAATCGTTTTTCGCGTTGTTGAGATCCCGCAAATCCTTCAGCCGCAACGTTTCCAGCGACCATAAGTGGTAAACAAGTGGTACGGCGCCAAAATGTCCACGCACCTCTTCTTCCGTGCGGCTACCCTTCGATGCCATCAGCGCAATGGCTTAATATCCGGGCCGGCGTTTTTGCGACTGCCGTAATTTCGTATAGAAACAAGCATATCGGATTCCGACATCACGTTTGTTGCGTCGAATTGATTCACGCAAGCAGTCATCCAAGAGTGAGCGTCAACCAATTTGAATACCAAGTCATACACTTCGCCGTAACTCAGGGGTTTGTTCGATACGTATCCGGATCATTGCTTATGGGAAAAATCATTTTTCAGAAGGAACGACTTTATCTGCGAATACGCTTTTCGGCGTCCTTTTTCTCCGAAAACCCTCCTAAGGCTTTCCGTGTCGAGATCGAAGTTTAGGGCCTTGTATCTTTTTTGCTGCGCCATTCCTATGCTGTCGCCCGGTAATTGCCTTGGCAGAATTCCTTGAAATCTTCGATCACATAGTCTTCCGGGTCGTCGGAATCTTCACTGTTGAAGTAGAGCCATGTATCGACATTGTCCATGAACCAGTCTTTCTTGCCCAACGTCCACATGGCAAGACCGAAATTCCCAAAATCGCCTTTCGCACCCGTGCCGACATAAAAACCGCTCTTTGATTTCGGGATGCTCAACTCCTTGACAAAGTAATCATCCAAGGCTTTGTATATATCCTCAAGACGATATTTCCCCTCACGCTCTATCTTCTTTTCATCCATAACGATCTGCATCTTTATCATCGACTTTTCCTTTCAATGAGTCCATGTCCATTAATCACATTATAACCGCCCCCATATAAAAAATCACTTTTCACATCACGTTTTTACTCAATAATTTGGGCTTCCGTAACTGCGTATCTTCGTACTCGTGAAGCAGCACAGCTAACGCGGATGCGCCTCACCCGTACTTCGCCCGAGTTGAGCGATTCTTTGCTTCCATCGGGATAACGTACGATCAGGCTGCCGTCGTCCGCTATGTCCTCGGCCACCGCGGGCGTTTCGGTGTCGTCATATCCGACGATAATGATTTCCGAATCTATGATGAACGAACGCTCGCGATAGGCCGGTATCGGTGAGACGCCGCGTGTTAAGCCCTCGTAGCCTTCGATCACGCGCTCTATCAATTCCGCCGTGAAAAGGCCGCGATCGCGTGGGTTGATGCTGACGGAGTCCGCCGTATCTCGTATCTCCTCAGGGAAGTCATGTGGCGGAACATTGATGTTCACGCCTATGCCGAGAATGACGCCGTCTATCCCGCAGTCGTTCTGTTTCTGGTCTGTTGACGCCGAATGGATCGTTCCCGAACAGATCCCGGAGATGGCCTCGGCTAAAATCCCGCAGATTTTCCGCCCGTTCAGGTAGATGTCGTTGACCCACTTTATGGCGGGTTCGCCGGCTGTCACTTTTTCGACAGCCTCGCAGACGGCGACGGCCGCCATTATCGTTACGAGCAGCGTATTCGCCGCTGTGATGGGCTGCAATATGAAACTCAGGTAGACGCTGTCGGCTGCCGGCGACGCGAAGGCGCGACCCCTGCGTCCTCGTCCGGCGGTCTGTTCGTCAGCGATGATGATCGTGCCGAAAGGGGAATCGTGCGGGGGATCTTTCGAGGGATGTCCGTCCGCGGCTTCGGTTACGCCACAAGGCGTGCCGCAAAGCGGTTGCTCCGCGGCCGATCCGTCTCCCGGCGCACGAAGGGCGTCGACGAGCAGACGCTTTGCTTCGTCGTTGGTGGACGTGACCGTTTTGTACATGATAAGTCTGCAAGGAATCCCGTTGAGGCGCCGCCTGATGTCTCGCGCAAACGACGTATCCTCGCCGCGCCGCTCCGATCGTGTTTCGTCGGCGCTCCGCTCAGACGACTCGGCACCCGCGTGTCCGACTTCGCTCTGATTCTTTTCGCTCTTGTGGTCCGGATTCATATCATCAATTCTAGCATATCACGGCATATCCGAACCACCGGGCGAAGGCTTTGCGGTTACGCCTTCGCTATGAGCGCGCCGAAGGCTTGGCACTCGTCGGCCGACGAACCCTCGGGTGTTTCGTTGACGATCAGGCTTTCCGCTTGAAGCGGTTGAGAATTCCACGGAGCAGTTCGATGAGATTTTTCGGCTTGTACCCGGACTCGACCGTCGACCCCGGTTTATGTGTTTCGGCCGCCGCCGAATCCGCCGCCGTGCTTTGTTCCATAAAGAATGCCTGGCTGTCGAGCGGCGCCTCCCCTTCGCCTATGGTACACGGGATGTAAGCGCCGTTGGCCGTCAGTATGCGCGCCTTGACGTTATCGCGCAACAGTATTTCCATCATCTCAAACAGGCGCGACCTCAGCTCCTTGTCCCAGACCGGCGTGAAGAGTTCGATGCGGCGCTGCGTGTTGCGCGTCATCATATCGCCCGAGCCTATGAACAGTTCCGCATCGTCCGAGCGTCCGAACCGATAGATGCGCGAGTGTTCGAGGAAGCGCCCGACTATGCTGCGGACGCGGATATTGTCCGTCAGTCCCGAAATGCCCGATACGAGGCAACAGATGCCGCGGATGATCAGATGAATTTTCGCGCCCGCGATCGAGGCGTTCACAAGAGCCTCAATGACGTCCTTGTCCGACAGGGAATTGCACTTAATAGCGACATAGCCGTCAGCGCCGAGCGACGCTTCCCGTCCTATATACTCGATCAATTTTTGCTTGAACTCGCGTGGCGCTATCCACAACACCGGATAGATGTCGTTCGTCACATCCGTCATCATATTGTGGAAGAAGCGCACGGCGTCCTGCGCTATTTTTTTATCGGTGGTCACTATCGACAAATCGGTATAGAGTTTCGCGGTCTTTTCGTTATAATTTCCTGTGCCGATCTGTGTGATGAATTCGTGTTTGCCAGACTCCCTGCGCGTTATCAGACAGATTTTCGCGTGCATTTTGTAGTCGAGGTTGCCGTAAAAAACCGTGCAGCCAGCGTCCTCCAGACGTTTCGCCCAGACGATATTGTTCTCCTCGTCCATGCGGGCGCGCAGTTCTATGAAGACGAAGACGTCCTTTCCCCGTTCGGCCGCCGCGATGAGGCTTTCCGCAAGGCGCGAACGGCCCGCCAGGCGGTAAAGCGTGATTTGAATGGAAAGCACGCGCTCGTCCTCGGAGGCCTCGCGAATCAGGGAGAGGAACGGATCAAGGCTCTCAAAGGGCAGGGAGAGAAGTATGTCGCCCTTCCTTACGCGTCGTATCAGGCTCTCTCCGGGGGTGTACCAAACGGGTTCCGCGGGTTCAAACGGCGGGAAAGACAGTTTGGCGCGCACATGCGGCTTGGTCTTATCGCGCAGCGCGCCGTAAAAACCGAGGTCGAGCGGCGCGGCGCTGTGAAAGACCTGATCGCTTCCGAGTTTGAGTCTCTTTTTCAGGAAATCGACCAGCTTTCGGCAGTCGTCGCTGACGACCTCCAGCCGTACGGGCGCGAGCCGTTTCTTCCTCTTCAGAAGTTTGCTCATGTGATCGCGAAAGTCTTCGTCGGCCTCGAACGGTTCGTCGAGCGTATCCATGTCCGCGTTGCGTGTGACGCATATCACCGTCTTCTCGACGACGGTCTGTTTTTTGAAGATGCGTTCCGCGTAGTGCAGTATGACGTCCTCAAGCAGGATGTAGCCTCCGTCGTCCGTGAAGTAGAGGCGGTCGGTGTCCCTGGGTAGTGGGATCATGCCGAAGGTCCAGCCGCCTTTCGTTTCGAGGGACACCGCGACGATCAGTCGCTTGTTTTCAATGTGCGGAAACGGATGCGTCTTGTCGACGATCTGCGGAGCGAGAAGCGGTTCGATCAGGTCGGTATAATAGTGGGAAAACCGCGCTGACTCGGCCGGGCTGAGATCAGCCGGCTTCCTTCGCGGAAAACCCTCCCGCGCGAGTTCGGATTCGAGCAGAGCGTAGGTGTGGTCGCGAGCGGGGTAAAGAGCCACTGTGTCCTGCAATATCCGCGTTAAAACCTCTTTCGCGGTCATGCCCGTCTTGCTGTCGATAAAATCCGACCCGGAAAAAGCCAGCTCCTGAAACCCGCCGACACGCACCATGAAAAATTCGTCGAGATTTGTTGTAAAGACAGAGAGGAAAAACAGTCGCTCAAAGATCGGAGTTTCAGGATTGTTCGCCTCTTCAAGGACGCGCTCGTTGAATTTCAACCACGACGTTTCGCGATTCTGCATACATCTCCGCAAGGTTTTTTCATCCATGTTGTCAGTCCCCAAAAACTATCCCGATTCTTTTGGCTTCCCGTACGAACTGCGAATTCGCCCCGATCCGTTTCAGGACGCCGGTCACTTCAGCGAGCCGCACGACCACGATATCCTGTCCAACCTCGGCGACCATGAAGCCGAAACGCCGTTCCGCTACCAATTCCGCGGCCTTCACGCCGAGCCTGGTGCAGAGGACGCGGTCGGTCGCCGTCGGGTCGCCACCGCGCAGGAAATAGCCCGGTACGACGAGTCTGACCTCCTTGTCCTCATGCCTGAGGACTTCCTGCAAACTGTTCGCAAGCCTTCCCCCTGCCGTATCGGTCAAGGCGGCTCGCTCCTTCTTCTTCATCGAATGTTCTTCTTTCGTCATCGCGCCCTCGGCGATGGCTATGATCGTAAAGCCCTTGCCGATCTTGTTGCGCTCGCGCACCGCGTCGAGCACACGCTCCGTGTCATAGGGTATCTCTGGTATCAGGATGATGTCCGCACCGCCCGCGACGCCGGAGTAGAGCGCGATCCACCCCACATCGTGCCCCATAAGCTCTACGACAAACACGCGGCCGTGCGATTCCGCGGTGGAGTGAACCGCGTCTATCACGTCCGTCGCTTTCGCCACGGCGCTGTCAAAGCCGAACGTCAGGTCGGTCCCCGATATGTCGTTGTCGATAGTCTTCGGCAGGAAGGTGACGTTCACCCCGTTTTCGTAGAGCAGATTCGCGGTTTTCTGCGTTCCGTTGCCACCGAGGACGACGAGGGCGTCAAAACCGTTCGTCCGGTAGTTCTCGATTATCCGTTTGGCCTTTTCCGACAGGAGGCCGTCCTCCGTAGTCATCGTCTTGAACGGTTGCCGCGATGTTCCGAGAATGGTGCCTCCAAGCCGCACTATGCCGGAAAAATCCGAAGGCGACATGGGTCGGATACGGTTTTCGATCAAGCCCTTGTACCCGTTTTCCACGCCGTAGATTTCGACGTCCGGCACGAGATAATACAAGGCTTTGGCTACACCCCTGAGCGTAGGGTTCAACCCCTGACAATCGCCGCCGCTGGTCAATAAAGCTACTTTCATAGAGTTCTCCTTCTTCGGAAGAGTGAACGCGCGCGGCGCGTGACCGCGGAGCATGTTGCATCTCCCAATCTCCGATGAAACAAATTATAGTAAAAGTATATATGGTAAATGTAAAGTTTGCATAAAAAACATGAAAACCGCAGAGGATTCATTCGTGAGCGTGAGAGCCTGATTTGCTCCGTGGCTTCATCACCTGTCTTCGCCGATCAGGCGGTAGTCGGAAGAAGCTATGTTATACTACTATTAGAGACCGGGGAAGAGGAAGACAAAGTCAAGAGGAAAACTTATGGAAAAGGTCGTCAGGAATAAATCTGAAATAATAAAGTCCATCCGCGAGAAAAAGGGGTTCATCTGCGATATGGACGGTGTCATATACCATGGGGAGATACTGCTGCCGGGCGTACGCGAATTCGTTGAATGGCTCAAGGATAGCGACAAAGCCTTCCTTTTTCTCACGAATTCGAGCGAGCGCTCACCGCTCGAACTGAGGCAGCGGTTGCAGCGTATGGGACTCGACGTGCCCGAGGAACATTTTTACACGAGCGCGCTGGCGACGGCCAAGTTCCTGTCGCAGCAGTCGCCGGGCTGCACCGCCTACATCGTGGGCGCGGCCGGTCTGCAGAACGCGTTCTACGACGTGGGCATCTCTCACAACGATGTCGATCCCGACTACGTCGTCATAGGAGAAACGCGCTCGTACAATTACGACACCATCGTCCGCGCGACGACGCACGTGTTCAACGGCGCGAAGCTCATAGCTACCAATCCGGACACGACAGGCCCTTCGGAGGAGGGCATTGTTCCGGCCTGCAAGGCGTACGTCGCGCCTATCGAGATAGCTACGAAGCGCGAAGCGTACTACGTCGGCAAGCCGAACCCTCTCATGATGCGCACGGGGCTACGTATGCTCGGCGTACACTCGGAGGACGCGGTCATGATGGGCGACCGCATGGATACGGACATCATCGCGGGCATCGAAACGGGCATCGACACGGTTCTCGTCCTGTCGGGCGTCACGCAGAGAAGGGAACTGAAGCTGTTCCCCTATTCGCCAACCTATATCTTGAGGGGAGTCGGAGAGATCGTGAGGTACTCGTACAGACAGGCGACTGAATAGTCACCTAAATATTTTCGTTTTTCGATTGACGGCGCACAGTTTGAAGGATAGAATAGCGGTGTAGAGTGTTGTATACAGGAGGGATTGATATGCGCGTTTCGGAGGAACAAACCAAGAAGCTGCTCGAATACGATGGCGCGATTCGGCTGAAGCAACTCGCGATGACGTTCGCGCTGAACAGATTCAAGACCAAATATGCGGCGAACCCGTCGGAAGATGTGGTGGCGGCCTACACGAAGGAACTCAACACCTTTCTCGATAAGTACGAGAGCATTATGAAGGATGATTATGAATGGATCGTCAGTCTTTGACTGGCGTTTTGTCGACGGTGTGAAGGAGGGATCATGCAGCTTACACTTGAACAGACCATCAGGGAAATAGAGGCCGGGAAACTGTTGCACATCGCGGGGGCGGAGAAGTTGTTGCGCCTGCTGCCGGAAGGTAATTGGATCGGCGGTTCGACGGAGCATTTTCTGACAGAGGAAGGCGGTACGGTCACCGACAAACTTTTGAATGTCGTGACGCTGCCTTTTGAGGAATACCGCATATCGTCATACGATGTGGACACGATAGAGCATATCACCGCCGATGTTTACGGGAACGGACTTACGATCGTCGTGTTGCCGTTCAACAGCGACGTCCATACCAAATACGCGCTGGATTCCGACGAGTTTGAGGACTTCTTTACGAACGCCATCTGCGGTTGGATATCGGGATATAACATAGTGTCGGATCGGCATGTGGCGGTGACCGCCAACGGGAAAGCGGGCGAGATCAGCGAGACCGACGCGGTGGCGCTGCACATCGGACTGCCCGACGGGAAGACGGCAAAGATAGATATGATCAACATCTTTGAGCCGGACATGGAGAAGCCTGTCGTCATCTTCAAGGGCGACAGTCTCGATGTCAATCGCTGCATAGTCGACGGCGAGGAGGTCAACTTCGCTCAGTATCTGCGCGAGTCGAACATCAACACGAATCTGCCGCTTGTCGGCGATTATTCCGGCACGGGCGTCAATATTTCGTTCAGGGACATCTCTACAAATATGGTTCATCTGTACGCGCCCGTGAAGGCCGGCGTCGAATATCGCTTTGCGAGGGACCTTGAGGACTACGAAGGAGCGTTCAAGGACAAACTCACGTCGATAGACCACAAGGAGTACATTTTCGCCTGCAACTGCATCCTCAACTTCGTAAACGGGAGGATGCGCGGGAAAGATATAGGAGGTCTGTACGGCCCCGTTACCTTTGGCGAGGTGGCGTGGAAGGTGGTTAACCAGACGCTCGTCTACGCCGTGGTGAGCTAGCGCCGTGTTATCACCTATCGCCTCAAGCTAGCGCCGCAGGCGCGGAGCGTGCGTTTGACGCACGGAGGCGTGTGCATACTGCATCTTGAAATCACCAGTGTTTTCAACGGCTTCTCGCCTTGATTTTAAAAAAAAATCGCAAAGAATCCGAAAAAGACCTTGCAAACGTCGGTGAGCCTGCTATATAATGAGCAGGCTCGCGATTTTTCGCGAGTCGTATTATGTTGAAATATCAACGACTGATACATAATCATATGCGGAGCGGCGGGATGGGCCGCGTACGTTGAGGGAAGCATTGCGTTCCCTCGCATAAGGAAAAGAGGCGAAAATGGCAGAGCAACAAAAGATCAGGATCAGGCTGAAGGCTTATGAGCCGGAGATCCTCGATAAGGCTGCATCGGACATCGTGGACACGGCGAAGAAGAACGGGGCGAAGGTCTCCGGTCCTATTCCGCTTCCGACGGAGAAGGAAGTCGTCACGATACTGCGCGCCGTCCATAAATACAAGGACAGCCGCGAGCAGTTCGAGCAGCGTACGCACAAGAGGCTCATCATCATCAGCCAGACCACGACGAAAACCGTCGATTCGCTCATGAAGCTCGACCTCGCGGCGGGCGTTGATATAGAGATAAAGCTATAAGCCGGGAGGTAAGCCTCTTGGCAGCGCGCAAAGAGCAGCGCGGACACGGCGTATGTTATTGAAATAGGAGGAAAGGAATCGTTTGAAGATGATACTAGGCAAGAAGGTGGGGATGACCCAGATATTCTCCGATGAGGGTAATCTGATCCCCGTCACGGTCGTCGAGGCCGGGCCGGTCACGGTGACGCAGGTCAAAACGATCCAGAGCGACGGTTATAACGCCGTTCAGATCGGCTTCGGCGACCTGAAGGAGAACCGGGCGAACAAACCTACGAAGGGGCACTTCGAAAAGTGGGGCGCTCCGCTGAAGAAACATCTCGCGGAGTTCAGGCCCGCGGAAGGCGAGACCTACGAGCCGGGGCAGGTCGTCACCGTCTCAGATTTCGTCGTCGGAAGCTACCTCGACGTGACCGGCGTTTCAAAGGGCAAGGGTACGCAGGGCAACATCAAGCGCCACGGCCACCACCGAGGCCCGATGACGCACGGTTCCAAGCATAAGAGGCTCGCGGGCGCGCTCGCGGCGGGCACGTATCCGTCACGCGTATTCAAGGGCAATGCGGGGCCGGGGCGCATGGGACGCGAGATCGTCACCGTTCAAAATCTTGAACTCGTGGGCGTCGTGCCAGAGCGCAACGCCCTGCTCATCAAGGGCGCCACGCCGGGAAGGCGTGGAGGACTGCTGAAAATACGCTACGCAATCAAGAAGGAGGCGCCTGCTCCTGTGGCTGCGCCCGAGGGTCAGGCAGGCGCCGATGAAGTTCCGGCCGGGGTCGCGGGATAAGGAAGGCGGGAGACTGACATGGCTAAGGTAAAAGTATTCAAACAGGACGGTAGCCCGGCGGGCGAGATAACGCTGAACGACGGAGTCTTCGGCATTGAGCCGAACGAGTACGCCGTTTACGAGGCGGTCAAGAACCACCTCGCGAATCGGAGGCAGGGCACGCAGTCCGCGAAGACGCGCTCCGAGGTGCGCGGCGGCGGCAGGAAGCCGTTCCGCCAGAAAGGAACGGGACGCGCGCGTCAGGGTTCGCGAGTGGCCCCGAACCACGTCGGCGGCGGCGTCGTTTTCGCCCCGAAGCCGCGGGACTACAGCTACAAGATACCGAAGAAGGTGAAGCGGCTCGCCATCAAGTCGGCGCTGTCGGCCAAGGTGAAAGACGACGAGATCATCGTCGTCGAGGGTCTTTCGTTCGATGAGCCGAAGACGAAGAATATGGTCGCTTTCCTCGATGGCGTGAACGCGGAGGCGAAGGCGCTCATAGTGACGGTGGGCAAGGACGAGAATGTCGTTCGCTCCGCGTCCAACATACCCGGCGTAGAGACGACGCATACGGGTTCGCTCAATGTGTACGACATCCTGAACCACATCAGTCTCATAGTGACGAAGGACGCCGTCAGGAAAATCGAGGAGGTGTATTCATAATGAGATCGCCTTACGATGTCATCATCAAGCCCGTCATCTCGGAAAAGAGCATGTCGGGCGCGGAACACAAAAAGTATACGTTCCGTGTGGCAAAAGACGCAAGCAAGATCGAGATCAAGAAGGCTCTCGAGGATATCTTCGGCGTCGATGTCGCGCGGGTCAATGTCATGAACTACCGTGGAAAGCTCAAAAGGATGGGTCGGAACATAGGACGCAGATCCTCGTTCAAGAAGGCTATCGTGACCCTTGCGGAAGGCAGCAAGGAAATTGAATTCTTCCAGAGCTTATGATGGATGACGAAAGGGGCCTTAGATGGGCATAAAAAAGTACAATCCAACGACTCCGGGACTCAGAGGGATGACGGTTTCGACCTTTGAGGAGATAACGGCGACTCAGCCTGAGAAGTCGCTGACCGTGACGCTGAAGAAACATTCGGGTCGCAACTCACGCGGCAAGATAACGGTGCGTCACAGGGGTGGCGGCTATCGGTTGAAGTATCGCATCGTCGACTTCAAGCGCAACAAAGACGACATTCCCGGACACGTGAAGGCCATAGAGTACGACCCCGGACGCAGCGCGAACATCGCTCTCATCGTCTATGCGGACGGTGAGAAGCGTTACATCATAGCGCCGAACAAGATAAAGGTCGGCGATGTGCTGTATTCGGGTCCCGGTTCTGACATCAAGCCTGGCAACGCCCTGCCGCTCGGGAATATCCCCGTCGGTACGGTGATTCACAACATCGAACTCTACCCGGGCAAGGGCGCGCAGATGGTCCGTTCGGCGGGCGGTAGCGCGCAGCTTATGGCGAAGGAAGGCAATTTCGCGCAGGTGCGCCTGCCCTCGGGCGAGGTGCGCAAGGTGCGCATCGAGTGCCGCGCCACCATCGGCGAGGTCGGCAACCTCGAGCATGAGCAGATCAAGATAGGCAAGGCCGGCCGCAAGCGCCACATGGGTATCAGGCCCACGGTCAGAGGCTCGGTCATGAACCCGAACGACCACCCGCACGGCGGTGGCGAGGGCAAGGCAGGCATCGGCCGCGTCGGACCTGTGACGCCGTGGGGCAAGCCTACCCTCGGCTACAAGACAAGGAAGAAGAATAAGCAGTCCGACAAGTATATCGTGAAGAAACGCGGCGAGAAGTAGAAGGAGCAGGCAAGGTATGGGTAGATCTGTTAAAAAAGGTCCTTTCGTAGACACAAAATTGCTGAAGATCATCGACGAACTGAACGCGGTCAATCAGAAGCGCGTGTTGCGGACGTGGTCGAGACCGTCTACGATATTCCCCCAGATGGTGGGACACACCATCGCGGTTCATGACGGACGCAGGCACGTTCCCGTGTACATCACGGAGGACATGGTAGGACATAGACTGGGGGAATTCGCCCCCACGAGGACATACAGAGGACATGGCTCGGACAAGAGCGCCAGGGTGAAGAAAACCTCGGGCGCGGGCGCGATGGCCGCGGGAGCGGCGGCGGCTCCGGCGAGCGCGGGCGGCGGCGCGGATTCGTCAGGTGGCGCGGCTGAAGCGACGCCGGCCTCAGCGGAGTAGGAAGGGGACGACCGAATAAAATGGAAGCAAGAGCGATAGCCAAATACATCAGGGTTTCTCCGATCAAGCTCAAGTCCGTCGCGGATCTCATCCGCGGCAAGGATCTCGCGGAAGCGCTGACGATACTGAAATTCACGCCCGGCAGGGGCAGCGAAGTGATCGAAAAAGTGGTGCAGTCCGCCGCGGCAAACGCTGAGAACAATCTCGAACTGGATCGCGACGGCCTCTATGTCGCCGAAGTGTACGCAAACTACGGCCCGACGATGAAAAGGTGGCGCCCCGGCGCCCAGGGCAGGGCGTCGATGATACTGAAGAGGAGCAGCCATATCGGTGTGGTGCTGAAAGAGAGATCGGCCGAGGGAGAAACGAAATGAATGATAGTGATTTGCGTAGGATTTTTCGTGCAGAGGAGGCGTCGAAATAAATGGGTCAAAAGGTAAGCCCGCGCGGCCTGAGGGTCGGTATCATCAGTGACTGGAATTCCAAGTGGTACGCAGGTAAAAAGCACTTCGCCGATTACCTGATCGAGGACAACAAGATCAGGGAGTTCATCAAGAAGAAGCTCTACGCGGCGGGTATCTCGAAGACCGTCATCGAGAGGGCGGCCGCGGGGCAGATCAAGGTCACGGTGCTGACGGACAAGCCCGGCATCATCATCGGGCGTTCCGGCGAGGGCACGCAGGAGCTGAAGGTGGCTCTTGAAAAACTGACGAAGAAGATAGTCCACGTCTACATAGTGGAGGTGCGCCGCTCGGAGCTCGACGCCCAGCTTACGGCCGAGAGCATCGCGCAAGCCCTCGAAAAGCGGGTGTCGTTCAGGAGAGCGATGAAGCAGGCCATAGGACGCACGATGAAGGCGAACGCGAAGGGCATCAAAGTCCTCGTGTCCGGCAGGCTCGGCGGTGCGGAGATCGCGCGCAGCGAGAAGTACAACGAGGGCAACGTCCCGCTGCACACGCTCAGGGCGAATATAGACTACGGATTGGCCGAAGCCGATACGACATACGGCAAAATAGGCGTGAAGGTATGGATCAATCTCGGCGAACGCCTTGAAAAAGGACTCATGAGTCCCGTCCCCGAAGTCAAGGGCGACCGCGGCAGGGGCGACGGACGTCGGGGTCGCAGAGGCGAACGCGACGGAGATCGCCCACGCAGGGATCGAGCGGGCGGCGGCGGCAGGGGCCGCAGGGACGACGGCCCGGCCGTGGCGAGAGCCGTCAACCCGCGTAAGCGCATAAAACCGAAGTATGATCCGGCCGAGGAGGCTCGCAAGGCGGCCGAAGCGAAGGCCAAAGCGAAAGCAGAGGCCGAAGCTACAACGGCCCTCGCGGAGGGGACTCCCGAAGCCGTCTCCGAAACAGCGAAAACCGACGCCAAAGGGGGTGACGAATAGATGTTGATGCCAAAGAGAGTGAAGCGCCGCAGGGTTCATAGAGGCCGCATGAAGGGCGTCGCGACGAAGGGCAACACGGTCACGTACGGAAGTTACGGACTCGTGGCGCTGGAGCCGGGCTGGATCAAGTCCAACCAGATTGAGGCCGCCCGTGTCGCGATGACGCGTTCGATCAAGAGGGGCGGTCAGGTCTTCATCAAGATATTCCCGCACAAGCCCGTCACGAAGAAACCCGCCGAGGTCAGGATGGGTTCCGGTAAGGGCGCGCCCGAGTTCTGGGTGGCTGTTGTCAAGCCGGGCCGGGTCATGTTCGAGATAGGCGGCGTCACGGAGAGCCAGGCGAGGGAGGCCATGCGTCTCGCGTCGCACAAGCTGCCGATAAAGTCGAAGTTCGTCGCCAAGGGCGAGGAGATCATCAAGGGTGGTGAAGCCAAATGAACTTAGAGAAGATAAGACAGATGACCGACATAGAACGCGATAACGAACTCGTGAAGATGAAGACAGAACTGTTCAACCTGAGGTTCCAACACGTGACGGGGCAGCTCGAAAACCCCGTGAAGATGCGCGAGGTCAAACGCGACATCGCGCGGATCAAGACCGTGATAAGGGAAAAGGAACTGGCGGCGGAGCAGGTTGGGGCGTAGCGCTCGGGTACGGCTTGTGTTTATGTTATATAAAAAGGAACTTGGAGGAAGGAGAACGCTGTGGCAAGCGACCGCAACTTAAGAAAGACGAGAACCGGCGTCGTCGTCAGCGACAAGATGGATAAGACCGTCACCGTCGCCGTCGAGGACTTCGTCAGGCATTCGCTTTACGGCAAGGCCGTCAAGCGGACGAAGAAGTTCAAGGCTCACGACGAGAACAACGAATGCAATATCGGCGATAAGGTCAGAATAATGGAAACGCGTCCACTGTCGAAGGACAAGAGGTGGCGTCTTGTGAATGTCGTCGAGAAGGTGAAGTAAGGAGGCGCAGGTGATACAGAACGAAACAAGGATCAAGGTCGCCGACAATTCGGGCGCCAAGGAACTGCTCGTCATCCGTATACTCGGCGGTACGAGTCGGCGTTACGCGAATATCGGGGACATCGTGGTTTGCGCCGTCAAAGATGCCACGCCCGGAGGCGTCGTGAAAAAAAGCGAGGTCGTGAGGGCCGTCATCGTGCGCACGAAGACTGGCGCGCGACGCGGCGACGGCAGCTACGTGAAGTTCGACCAGAACGCGGGCGTCATTATCCGCGAGGACAAGACTCCCGTCGGTACGCGCATATTCGGGCCTGTCGCGAGGGAACTCCGTGAGAAGGGTTTCATGAAGATCGTATCGCTCGCCCCGGAAGTGCTATAGGAGGTCAGCGGATGAAGATAAGAAAAAACGATACGGTGATGGTCATAACGGGCAAGGAGAAAGGCAAACGCGGCAAAGTGCTGAAAGTCTATCCGGCCAAGCAGACCCTCATCGTCGAAGGCGTCAACGTGCAGACGAAACACCAGAAGCAGACGCGCAAAGTGAGGGCCGAGATCAAACATCAAGAGGGTCCGATCCACGTATCCAATGTTATGTACTACGATACCAGAGACAAAAGCGTCACTCGTGTCGGCTATATGTTTGACGACGGGGTGAAGGTCAGATATTCGAAAAAGACCGGAAGCCCGATCGACTAAGGAAGGGAGGAGAACGAATTGGCAGCAAGACTGAAAGAAGTGTATAAGAAAGAAGTGTTCGGCTCCCTGCTCGAAAAGTTCAAGTACGGCAACGTGAACGAGGTTCCGAAGATCGAGAAGATCACGATCAACATGGGTCTCGGCGAAGCCAAGGACAACGCGAAGATGATGGAGACGGCCGTGGAGGAACTCGCGCTCATCAGCGGGCAGCGTCCCGTCGTCACGAAGGCGCGCAAGTCCATAGCGAACTTCAAGATACGCGCGGGTATGCCCATAGGCGCGAAGGTCACGCTCAGGGGCGAGAGTATGTACGTGTTCGCGGACAAGTTTTTCAACATCGTCCTGCCGCGCGTGCGCGACTTCAGGGGCGTGTCGAAGAACTCGTTCGACGGCCGCGGCAACTACTCTGTCGGCCTGAAGGAACAGTCCATCTTTCCCGAGATAGTCTACGACAAGGTGGACAAGATCAAAGGGATGAACATCATCTTTACGACGACGGCGAAGACGGACGAGGAAGCCGCGGAACTTTTGGGGTTGCTCGGTATGCCGTTCGAGAAGCGAGGAGATTAGACTATGGCTAAAACTTCACAGAAGGTAAGGCAGCAGCGCAAACCCAAGTACAAGACGAGGGCGTACACGCGTTGCAGGATATGCGGGCGGCCGCACTCCGTACTGAAGA
>JAISZM010000164.1 GCA_031269205.1 Eubacteriales Family XIII. Incertae Sedis bacterium
AAGGACATGGTCGGCATCCTCGCGAACGTGAGCGCGGGTTGCGCCGAAGCGAACGCGAACATCATAGAGGTCACGCAGTCGGTTTTGCAGGATTTTTTCTGCATGGTCATGCTCATTGACGCGTCGAAGATGGATGTGGGCATACGTGAGTTCGAGGAGAAGTTGCGCGACAGGGCCGACGGCATGGAGATACACGTCATGCACGAGGACATCTTCAATTCCATGCACCGCGTGTGACGCGGAGAGGGAGGACGGATGCTGAACATTTCCGACATACTCGAAACCATCGGGATGATAAACAAGGAGAACCTCGACATCCGCACGGTCACCCTGGGGATATCTCTGACGGACTGCGCGGACTCGGATATCGAGGTTTCGCGCGGCAAAGTCTACGACAAGATAGCGCGCGCGGCCGAGCGTCTCGTGCCCGTGTGCGAATCCATCGAAACCAAGTACGGCATACCCATCATCAACAAACGCGTGTCCGTGACGCCCATAGCTACGCTCGTCGGCGCCTCGGGCGGCGATCCTGAGCTGTACGCGCGGACGCTCGACGCCGCGGCCGGGAACATCGGCGTCAACTTCATCGGCGGCTATTCCGCTCTCGTGCACAAGGGCATATCCGAGTGGGACAGGCGGCTCATCGAGTCCATTCCCTACGCCCTCGCGGACACGGATCGCGTGTGTTCCTCCGTCAATATAGGCTCGACGAAGGCGGGCATAAACATGGACGCGGTGAGGCTCATGGGCGGCGTTATCAAGAAGACCGCCCAGCTCACCGCGGACCGCGAGTGCATAGGCGCGGCGAAGCTCGTCGTGTTCTGCAACGCCGTCGAGGACAACCCCTTCATGGCGGGCGCCTTCCACGGCGCGGGCGAACCCGACACGGTCATCAACGTCGGCGTTTCCGGACCCGGAGCTGTGGCGTCGGCTCTGTCGCGCATGGACGAGGGCGCGGATATGACGGACGTGGCCGACGAGATCAAACGGACGGCCTTCAAGATAACCCGCATGGGCCAGCTCGTCGGCGCGGAGGCTTCTTCGGAACTCGGCGTGCCTTTTGGCATCGTGGATATCTCGCTTGCTCCGACGCCGGCCGTCGGCGACAGCGTGGCGCGCATACTCGAGGAGATAGGAGTGGAGCGCACGGGGGGATGCGGCACGACGGCCGCGCTCGCGATGCTGAACGACGCGGTCAAGAAGGGCGGCGTCATGGCGAGTTCGCACGTCGGCGGGCTGTCCGGCGCCTTCATCCCCGTGTCCGAGGATCGCGGCATGATAGAGGCGGTCGAGCGCGGCGCGCTCACGATAGAGAAGCTCGAGGCGATGACGGCCGTCTGCTCGGTCGGGCTCGACATGGTGATCGTGCCCGGCGATACGCCGGACGACGTCATAGCCGCCCTCATCGCGGACGAGGCCGCCATAGGTATGGTGAACGGCAAAACTACGGCCGTGCGCCTCATACCCGCGACAGGGAGGAAGGTCGGTGAACATCTCGAGTTCGGCGGTTTGCTCGGCAGAGGGCCCGTCATGGCCATCAGCGGAGTTTCGCCCGCGCGACTCATAGCGCGCGGCGGTCGCATACCGGCTCCGATAAACAGTCTGAAAAATTGAGCGTCCGCGGCGGGATGCGCGGCAAGGACAGGAGAGAAGAGGTTATGGTCAACCTGGGTAACGACTGGGACGTTTTATTGCAGGATGAGTGGGACAAGCCCTATTACAGGCAGTTGCGCCGCTTCCTGAAAGCGGAGTACGGAAACGGCGCCATCTATCCCGACATGAATGACATCTTCAACGCGCTCAGGTACACGGCGTACAAAGACGTGAAGGCCGTCGTCCTCGGTCAGGACCCCTACCACGGCCCGGATCAGGCGCATGGCCTGTGCTTCTCCGTCAAACCGGGCGTAGAGCCGCCGCCGTCGCTCGTGAACATATTCAAAGAACTCGCGCACGAATACCATCCGAATTTTTCACCTCCCGGGAACGGCTACCTCGTTCCATGGGCTGAGCGAGGCGTGTTGCTCCTGAACACGGTGCTCACGGTGAGGGCGGGACAGGCCAACTCACACAAGGGGAAGGGCTGGGAAACCCTCACGGATAGAGTGATAGGATTGTTGAACGAGCGCTCTGAGCCGATAGTGTTCCTGCTCTGGGGAGCGAACGCGCGCGCGAAAAAAGCCCTCGTCGTCAATCCTCGACATCTCATCCTCGAAACCTCGCATCCGAGCCCGCTCTCGGCAAGCGGCGGATTTTTCGGTTGCGACCATTTCATAAAAACTAACGAATACCTGGAAGCAAACGGTCGTCCCCCGATAGACTGGCGTCTGGGCTGAGCGCGCGCAGCGACGCATGGAAGAGCGGCGTGCGAAAGCCACATTCACGCTTTTTCACAGGTGCGTGGCGTCCTGTAATTAAACAGACATAAAAGGAGTTATCCCGGTATGGTAAAATGAATTATCGATTTACAGTAAGGAGACAAAGTGGCTTTTACCCACCTACATGTTCATACCGAATACAGCCTTCTCGACGGGGCGGCGCGTATCGGCGAGCTTGTGAAACAGGCGAAGAAATTGAATATGACGAGCCTCGCGATCACGGATCACGGCAACATGTTTGGCGTCGTCGAGTTCTACAAGGCCTGCAAAGAAGAAGGGATTAAACCCATCCTCGGCTGCGAGGTTTACATGGCCGCGCGTCGCATGGAGGACATGGACGCGGAGAGGGACAAACACCAGAGCCACCTCGTGCTGCTCGCCGAAAACATGACGGGCTACAAGAACCTCATGAAGATCGTGTCCGCGGGGTACATGAGGGGTTTTTACTACAAGCCGCGCGTCGACAAGGCGCTGCTGCGCGAATACAGAGAGGGGCTGATCGCGCTCTCGGCCTGTCTGAAAGGCGATGTCGAGCGCAGGCTCGTAGTGGACGACTACGAGGGAGCGAAGGCTGAAGCCCTCGAGTACGAGAGCATCTTCGGCAAGGGCAATTTTTTTCTCGAATTGCAGGATCAGGGGCTCGAGGATGAGGCCAAGGTTCTGCCGTACATGGAGCGCCTTCACGAGGAAACGGGCATACCCTTCGTAGCGACGAATGACGTCCATTATGTGAAACAGGATCAGGCCGAGGCCCAGGACATCCTGCTCTGCATCCAGACGCTGAGCACGGTGAACGACGCCGATCGCATGAGTTTTGCGAACGACCAGTTCTACCTGAAGAGCGAAAAGGAGATGCGCGCGGTCTTCGCGGCTCATCCCGAGGCCGTCGACAACACGAAAGAGGTGGCGGATCGCTGCAACGTCGAACTCGATTTCGATACGAGCCACCTGCCTGATTTCACGGCGCCGAACGGCATGACGAACGCGGAGTACCTGCGCGAACTCTGCGAGACGGGCATCGTCGAAAGGTACGGCGACGCGGGCAGTAAATACCGCGAGAGGCTCGAATACGAACTGAAGACGATAGAGGAGATGGGCTTCGTCGAATATTTTCTCATCGTCTGGGACTTCATCCGTTACGCGCGTGAGAACGGCATCTTCGTCGGCCCGGGTAGGGGCAGCGCCGCGGGGAGCATCGTTTCGTACATTCTGCGCATTACCGATATCGACCCATTGGAGTACGACCTCATATTCGAGCGCTTCCTGAACCCCGAGCGCGTCAGTATGCCCGACATAGACATCGACTTCTGCATCGAACGGCGCGGCGAGGTCATCGACTACGTCGTCGACAAATACGGGGAGGATCGCGTCGCGCAGATCATCACCTTCGGCACGCTGAAGCCGAAGGCCGCCGTCCGGGACGTGGGGCGCTCTCTCGGGCTATCGTACGGCGAGGCCGACAAGATAGCCAAGCTCATACCCTTTGGCCCTAATGTCACGCTCGACGACGCCCTGAAGATTCCCGAGATGAAGACGGCCATGCGGGAAGATCCGCGCGTCGAGCATCTGATGAAGATATGCGGCGACCTCGAAGGCATAGCGCGCAACGCGGGTACGCACGCGGCCGGCGTCGTCATCGGGCCGGATCGGCTCGACGAGTTCGTGCCGCTCTACAAGACGGACAAAGGCGAAGTTTCGATCACGACGCAGTTCACGAAGGATACGATAGAGGAACTCGGCCTGCTGAAGATGGATTTTCTCGGCCTCCGCAATCTCACGGTCATTCGCGACGCGCTAGATATGATAGAGGAAAACCACGGCGCACACATAGATTTCTCGAAGATGAAATACGACGACCCGCGCGTTTTCGACCTCATCTCGTCGGGAAACACGGCGGGCGTGTTCCAGCTTGAAAGCGCGGGGATGACGAGCCTTGTCAAGCGCCTGAAACCCGGCGACATAGAGGACATCACGGCCGTCATCGCCCTGTACCGTCCCGGGCCGATGGAGTTCATAGACGACTACGTGAACAACAAGAAACACCCGGACAGGATCACTTACAAGCACGAGA
>JAISZM010000067.1 GCA_031269205.1 Eubacteriales Family XIII. Incertae Sedis bacterium
GCGCTCGCTGTGGGAAACGTCAATACCGTCTGCGTGCGGACGACGAGGGGATGCCCATCTCGTCGCGGTACTTCGCTATCGTGCGCCGCGATACGTCAATGCCGTGGACGCTCAGTTTGCCCGTGATGGTTTGGTCGGAGATGGGGAACGAAGCGTCCTCACGGCGTTGTTCAGCCGCTGCGACATCCCCCTTGCCCCGCGCCAGGGAAACTCGCAGGCAGCGCCCGAAAGCAAGAATCCGCGCCACGGCGCTGCCGAGCGCCCGCACGCAAAAAACGCGCCGAGGTATTTTCACCCTCCCGCGCGTCTGTCGCTGAACTATATAAAATTCTTAGATTTTTAAGCCCCCTCCCATGGGATTTTCTGGAAGACTAAACGCGCCATCAAAAGCAGCTCGCAGTTGTGTCCGCCCGCACTCAATGTGGCAAAATCGTTCCCAAGTGTCCTCCCGGCACCCTGTTCCTATCGCTCGTTGCCGGGCGCACTTACTTTAATAACTTATTGTTAAATGATATACCTCGTAGCCAGCGTTTGAATTGTAAACGTAGTTTTCATTAAAAACATTCCAAATGTTAGGATAAGTTAACTTTGAAATAGCTATCCTTTCTACCTTATAAGTGACAAAAATCATAGGAGTAAACTCGGCGCTTTCCCCCTCCGGAAAAAACCACCAGCCAAATCCGTCGGCCGTAGCCGCCGTGGCGCCGGAATCTTTTGGGGCGTAAGCCTCATAGGTCCATATCATCCCAGGATCTTCATTACTCACTGGATAAGCTTCTCCTTCTCCTATCAAAGTCGCCGCCCGCTTGAAGAAACTCCAAGCATTGCCAGTTAAATGCTGCGAAATTAAATTTATTCCAAATATTAAGAAGTTGTCGTCTTTCCCCGCTGGGGTTCCCTGTGTAAATGCCGTCTTCGCGGCCGCGTTGCCGTCGATTGCTCCTGACGCGTAGGCTTCGTCCACTACTGTCTTCATGGCTACCGATATATTGCGGGCCTGGGCGATGTACTGCTTGTCCTCGGCTTTGTCGATATAGCCCGTCAGCGCCGGTATCGCTATCGCCGCGAGTATCGCGAGGATGACGAGGACGACGATGACCTCGACGAGGGTGAAGCCTGAGTTGCGGCAGACGTGACGGCGAGACACAACCGCTCCCACGTTCGGGCGCAAAAAAGGCGCGGACTCCTTGTCCGTGCCGGCGTGTGCGCGTCCCGCGCGCGCTGAGAAAATGCGGGTGGTCAGCTCAAAATATTTCGCCCCCCCCCCCGGGAATATTTACCATTGCCTTATGCTCGTTCATATTACTGAAACCCCTTTCCCTTATTATTACACTATCTTATTACCCCGGCGAATCAATGTAATCCTACAACTCCGGCCGGATCTTGTCAAATTTTCAGACGTTGTTTGTGAACCGTCCCTCACCTGATAACATCGACGCCCATGTAATGCCGCAGGGCTTCTGGCACGGCGACCTCGCCGTCTTGGTTCTGGAAGTTCTCCAGTATCGCGGCCACCGTGCGGCCGACGGCTAGGCCGCTGCCGTTCAGCGTGTGGACGTACTCCGGCTTCGATTCCGAATTGGCGCGGAAGCGTATGCCCGCGCGACGCGCCTGAAAGTCGTGAAAGTTGCTGCATGAACTTATCTCGACATAGCCGCCGTAGCTCGGCATCCACACCTCGATATCGCAGGTCATGGCCGACGCGAAACCCAGGTCTCCCGTCGCAAGTGTGACGACGCGATAGGGCAGTCCCAGGCGTTTCAACACTTCCTCGGCGGCGGCGAGGAGCGATCCGAATTCCCGATCCGAGTCCTCGGGTCGCGTGAATTTCACGAGTTCGACCTTGTTGAACTGGTGCAATCTGATAAGCCCGCGGTTGTCGCGCCCTGCCGCGCCCGCCTCCTTGCGAAAGCATGGCGTCGCGGCGCAGTAATACAGCGGTAGCGATGAACCGTCCAGTATCTCTCCGGCATGCAGGTTCGTTACGGGCACTTCGGCCGTCGGTATGAGGAACAGGTCTTTCGCGTCCTCGTGGAACATGTCGCTCTCGAACTTCGGCAACTGTCCCGTATTGGTCATCGCGCTACGGCCTACGAGGACGGGAGGGTTAATTTCCGTGTAGCCCGCCTCACCCGTATGAAGATCGAGCATGAAGTTTGTTATCGCGCGTTCAAGACTCGCGCCGTATCCCTTGCCGACCGTGAAGCGGGATCCGGATATCTTTGCCGCGCGCTCGAAGTCGAGTATGTCGAGCGCCGCGCCTATGTCCCAATGGGGTTTCGGTTCAAAGCCTTCCGCGGCGAAGTCGCGCGGCTCGCCCTCCCTCTTTACTTCCTCGCCGAAAGATTCATCGCCGATTGGAACGCGCGGGTCGGGCGTGTTGGGCACGCCCATGAGGGCGTCCTTCAGCTTCGATTCAACCTCCGCGAGCTCCGCGTCCTTTTTCTTGACCTCATCGGACAGCGCCTTCATCTCGGCGAGCAACGCAGACGCGTCGCCACCCGATTGTTTTATCCGGGGGATATCTTTCGAAGCGGCGTTCTGCCGCGCTTTCAATCCTTCGACGACGCCGAGGGCGGCGCGGCGCGCCTCGTCGAGCGAGCGGATGAGCGGCAACCCGAAATCGCCGGCGCCGCGCGACTCTACAGAGGACAGAACGGCGTCATACTCTTCTCTTATACGTCTGGAATCTAACAATGTTACTCCCTAACCGTTCAGCTTGTCGATGTACGTCTTCAGCAGTTTCATCTCCTCGCCATACTTGGCCCAGTCGCCTACGCGCTGCGCGTCGGTCGCCCGATTGTACGTGTCGGCGATGGCCTTGATGAGCTCGTCTGTCGTCATCTGCTGCACGTCTCCTTCCGCACCTATCGAGCCTCCCGTGGCCGTGCCTTCGGTGATGTTGGAATCCGGCTGCCCCGAAACGTCCGTATCTGTCGGAGTGCTGTCGGCACCGCCAGTGTCGCCCGCCGGTTGCCCTGTCCGCACTTCATCGCCCGTTCCCTCTCCGAACGTGAGGTCGAGAGCGTCCGCGAGCGTACTCGCGTAGGCTATCCTTTCGTTGTAGTAGATGATGATGCGCTTGACCTCAGGCATACTTGAGTCGACAGCTTTCAAATAGATAGGCTCAACGTACATGATCGAGTCCTCAATCGGCACGACGAACATATTGCCTCGGCTGTAGGTTGAGCCGGAGTTCTGCCACAGCGCGAAGTCCTGCGATATCTGCGTGTCCTGCGCGATCTGTGCGTCAATCTGGCTCGGACCCATGATGATGCGCCCCTTCGGGAGCTGCAACAGCATGAGTTCGCCGTAGTTCTCGCCGTCGTTCCTCGCGATGAGCAGACCCGTCATGTTGACCTTGTTCATCGGCGTGTACGGTATCGAGTTGATGAACTCAACGTCCGTTTCGCCGGGAAGCTTCATGATATAGTAGTTCGGCGTCATCGGTACTTCACGATCCTCGGCGCCGAGCTTCTCGTTCGCGATATCCCACATGTCTTCGCTCTGATAGAAGACGCCGATATCGTTCACGTGATATTTCTTATAAATGTTCGCCTGTATATTCAGCATCGTGCCGGGGTAACGTATGTGTGCCCTGACGCCGTCGTCGAGTTTGTCGATGCTTTTGAACAGCGTCGGATAGATGCCTTTCAGCGTGTTCGCTACGGGATCCTTATCGTCGACGAGGTAATAGTCCGTCGCGCCGGTATAAGCGTCGATGACGACCTTGACCGAATTGCGGATGTAGTTTGTCGCATTGCCGTTCGCCATGTCGTAGGGTTCGGAGTACGGGTACAGGTCGCTGGTCGTAAACCCGTCGATGATCCAGTAGAGCTTGCCGTCCACGGTCACCATGTACGGGTCGGCGTAGTCGACGAAAGGCATGATGTACTGGACGCGCTCGGCGATGTTGCGGTTGATGATAATTTTCGAGTTGCTGTCTATATTAGCTGAAACGAGCAGCTTCATGCTACGTTCCCTGAGCGAGAACATGAGCTTGTTGAACGGATTCAAGCTGACTCCGTGGTCGCCTTTGTAGGTTGAATACTTGTTGCTGTCGCCCTCGGGATAGTCGAATTCCTGCTCGTCCGTATTCGTGATGATGTATTCGTTCTGCAGTTCGCCGAAATATATCTCGGGCCGCGTGATCTCTATCTCCTCGACCTGGGATTCCGGCGGTATGTTCTTGACGAGTATATCCGGCTGGCCGCTCGCCGTCACTTTGTCGACGCGCGAGAGCGTCACGCCGTAGCCGTGCGTATACTTGAGGTGCAGGTTGAGCCACTGCTGGGGTATCTTCGACTCGTCGATCTCGCGCGCGGACAGGAAGGTCTGCGTGTACTCGCCGTTGATCATATACCTGTCTACGTCCACGTCGTTAAACGTGTAATACGGGCGAATCGACTGCGAGTTGTTGTAATACGTTCTTGTCGGGTCGTAATCGTTGATGCGGATGTTTTTGATCGTCTCCATGTTGGCCTTGACTTCCTCGCTCGTCAGGTCGTTCTGAGCGGGGAATGGTTTGATCGACACATCGCTCAGGTCATAAGCCATCTGCGTGTACTTGATGTTGTTCGCCAAATACTCCCTCTCCATGTTTATCTCGTTCGGCGAGACGATGAGGTTCTGAACCACGAGTCCCGCGATGCCGCCGACGATGCCGACGCCTATCATGATGATGGGTACGATGACCACCGTCTTGACGCGGCGGCGCTTGATACCCACCCCAAACATGATCGCGGCTATGAGTGACAGCACTACGACCGCGCGGTACATCCACAGCGTGATGTGAATATCCGTGAAGCCCGCGCCGAACACGATGCCGTTCGTCGAGTAGAGCAGATCGAACTGCGCGAGGTAGAAATAGACGCCGAGCATGACGAAGAAGATGACCCCCACGACCGTTATCTGTTTTGTCGCTATGTGGATGAGGTCCTTCATCCCTGCGGAACTCTGCTGCCTCGGACCGCCCCCGTAATGCCCGCTGCCCGTATCGATGTCTATGCCGAACGCGCGCATGAACTCCTGCATACCCGGACCCTGCTGCTTTTTCGTCTCCTCCTCGACGGGTTCGCCGTCAATGAGCTTCGGCTTCAGGACGCTCAGCAGGAAAAAGTAATAGATGAACGTCATGAGAGCGAACATTACTATCGCCACGATAACGGTGGTATTGAGCTCCTTTATGAAAGGAAGTTTGAAAAGGTAGAATGAAAGGTCGTTGCCGAATAACGGATCAGTAGCGCTGAACGGCTCCGCGTGCGTGAACTGCAGTGACTTGAACCACAGACCTGACGTCGCAAAATACGTGACGATGAGCGAAGCGAGCGCCGCGATAATATTCCCGACGCGTTTTTGCGCCTTGTCGCTCATGGTCTCCGCTACGATACTGACCCTCTTTTTGTAGCCCCTGCGTATGGCGCGCAGATAGATGATGCCGATGAGGGTGATGACGAGGAAGGTTGGTACGCCTATCTTCAATTCCGTAAAGAGCTGTTTCAGGAACACATCTGAATATTCCAGGTCGCTGAACCATAGATAGTCCGTGATGAATCCCGAGAGCGCCGCGAGCGCGATGATAGCTATTACGACCGCCAAAATAATAATCAACAGTAACTTCTTGATCCCGCCTCTGTTTTTCATGTCGCCTCCGTTGCTGTTTCCGCTGTCCTGTGTTTGTCTTCCGTCGCTCTCGTCGCTCCGCGGCATTTTTACTGTGGCGCGGGGACGCTTAACCGATGTCTTCATAATCACTCACCTTATAGGTATCCACATCCGGAGTAAGCAGGTACAGGCGCTTGAACGCGCGTTGTATGGGAGCGCCGCCTTTTGTCTCCGTCACTGTTTCACTCGTCCATACGTAGAGATCGTCGCCGTTTTTTCTGATGTTGCCGACACCGAGCAAGTCGACCGATATCTGAGACACCGACGCCACATAACCGGCAATCTTCTTCTCAGCGGGACTGCCGACAGCGATATTATTCAAAAAATCTGTGTTGCCGCTGTTGATGTAATCGACGAGTCCCGAATCGAACTTGACGACGGCGGCCACGGCCGATTCGTCGTAGAGCAGCGGCCCCTGCGGCCCGTCCGACCAGTGGTCGTCATCGATGGGTTTCGCCGCAGCCGCGCCTTCGATGGTGTAGGCGACGCCCTCTTCCCACGACGCGCTCGGATCGTATCTGACTTCCTTTATATTATAGTTGTTATATAACTGGCTGCTTATAAGGGTGTCGCCGTCGCTGATCGGCATGACGTAGCTGCCGTCAGCGGCCGACGAGGATCCACCGTCGTCGCCCGAGACGCTCGAATCTTCGCCTCCTATCCCCAGGGTCTGCTGTATCTTGATAGCCGCCTTGGATATGAGTTCAGCCGCGCCGGTATCGGGCGCGAGTTTGAGCAGCGCCAGGCACGCGACCAGGATGATCACGACGACTATGAGGATATCAACGACTACGACGAGCGCCTTCGGGGGCTTCTTGTGCTTCAGTTTGGAGGGAGAGGCGCCGGTCTCCTTCGCGCCCGTCTGAGCCGGTGGTTTCTGCTCCGCTGTCGACGGCGTTCCCGGCGCGGTGGTGGAAGCGGTCGGCGTACCTACAGCTGCCGCCGATACGGGAGGCGTCCCCGTCCTCGCCGGCGGCGCAGGAGGCGTGGATGTCACGGGTGGTATGGACGGCGCAGACTTCGCCGCCGCAGGCGTGTCTATCGAGGGCTTGTGCGCCTCAGGGGTCTTGTTCTCTGGTACTTTGAAAATCGCGTCCTTCGCTTTTTCAGCATCATCGTCAAAGGGGAACACGACCGGCTTGTTAACTATGTCGGGCGCCTGTCTGCGCGACGCGGAGATGGGCGCCTGTGTCATCCCCGTCACAGGCGCGGGCGCAATTTGCGGCGGCGCGGGCGCAGTCTGCTGCGGCGGCGCGAATTTCGATTCTAGCGGCGCGACCGACACTGGCGGTGGCGCGAAGGTCGATTCCGTCGGCGCGGGCGCAGGCTGCTGCGGCGGCGCGAATTTCGACTCTGGCGGCGCGGGCGCAGGCTGCGGTGGCGGCGCGAATTTCGATTCCGTCGGGACGGGCGCAATCGGCGGTTCCGGCGATGGCGCCGTCTGCGGCGGCGCGCTTACGAACACATCATCGACGAACGGATTCGCGAAACTCGTGTTGAAAATTCCCCCCTCTTTTTCCTCCGTCGGCAATTCCGCGCGGGAGGGTTCCGCCACAGTTATTCCTTCCTGAACCGCGGGGGAGAGTGCCGTAGACTCCGCTACAGGCGTCGGAATGTCGTATGCCGGCGCGCCGGAAACGGGAACAGCAGGCGTCACAGCGTCACTCACAGAAGCGGCGGGCGCGGGGTCGTCGGCCGCAAAGGGATTTACAAAATCCGTCACAAAGATTCCGCCTTCGGATCGGTCTTCGCGGGGCGGAGCAGCGGCTTTGCGCTCGTCGTCTTCCGCGGGAAGACCGTCCAAATAGCTGGGCGCCTGCTCCGTAGCGCCATCCTCCGGGATGATCGAAACTTCGGGATTGTAATCCTCACGTTCATATTCCCACGCGACGTCGTTCTCCGCGTGCTTAAACCCGAAAGCGCGCATATTCGTGTCCTGTTCGTCGGGTACGGAGAACACCTTCTCGCCGTACGATTCGTACGGGTCGAAATTCTCCGATTTTTTCGGCTCGGGTTTGGGTTCGGCCTGCGACCCTATGGCCTTTCGCATCTCCATGTCTGCCCGCCGCAAATATTCCTGAATCCTTTCATCCGCAGCGCTTCTCGCATTTTCGCCCGTAACCAAAACCCGCGGCGTCGGCTCTGGCGGAACCATCATCTTCTCGTTGATACGGTTTCGTTCCTCATCAATCTCGGCCTGACGCTCTTTTATCTTCTCGAATTCCTCGTCGAGCAGTTCCTGAAATTCCGCATTCTTTTTCGACGCGGCGAGTTCCGCGTGTTCCTGCTCACTTGCGTGCAGGTGGAAAGCGTCGTCGCGGAACATGCTCTGCGACGCTTCCTCGCGCTTCCGGGCGGCCTCAGAGTTTGCGCGCTCGTCGGCAGCGGCCGTGATTGTCGCCGCAGACGGAACGTCCAAAACTTGCTGGGCGTCTGCGGATCCGGATTGTACGCCGTCGACGTTCCACCTAAAATCTATATCTTCCGTCTTGCCCTTGTAATCCTGATTGTGAAACACGTCGCTCTCCCAGCTGAAATCGAATTTTCCGGCCGGATCAGGCGACGCGGATCGAGTCCCAAGCGGGGACGTCGGCACAGGTTCCTTAGACAGCGGCGCGTAGGACGGAGCGAATTCCATGGGCGCACCACACACGCTACATATCTTTTCTCCCTCTTTGAGCAGATTGCCGCACGTATTGCAAAACATAATACTCCTCCATCTTTCGTTTGCTCAAGCGTTCGCTCGATAACAGCAGACTCCGACTACCAGACGGTAGTGCCCGGCGGACAAACGCATTATCGCGATAGTATATTTGATATCACAATTATCGTCTACAAGCGTGTTTGGTTGAATTATATCGCATTATCGTTGACAGAGCAATAACCATCGTGTTAAGATGTTTATCGCTGTCTGAACCATCTCGCGCCGATAAAGTCAGCAAGTCTGTTTAGCCCGGGCAGCAGCGTATTGATCGCTTAAAAGGTCAGTTGCTGCATGAATAAAAAACCGAATACGCTCGCTTAGCTCAGCTGGTAGAGCACCTGACTCTTAATCAGGGTGTCCAGGGTTCGAAACCCTGAGCGAGTACCACCGAAAAACCCTTGAAACCTCGATGTTTCCAAGGGTTTTTGCTTTTCAGAATGAGCGGATTTCCGCGTTACCACCCTTACTTTACCCTTATACTATCAATAAGCGCAGTTGCGCGGAGACTTAGGCTTCAATTGCATTCTGCAACAAGGAAAAGGAAGATGTATAATACAGTTAATCGCGAGGAGCGATGATTGTGAAAGGATTATCCGCGATGGGAGTACCGGCGACACAATTAGATTTTGAAAGGGAACTTCAGCGTAGGCGCGAAGCATATTCTTTGTTGCAGTCCAGGCTTGATGTAGAAGAGCTTAACCGAAGAGTGAAAGATGTGGAAGAAGGACGTTCAAAACTTCTCGGAGATGATCCCTCTTACAAGCTTTGCTATAACCATAATGCCCCCCATTTCTTGAGTTTTATGCCGTTCCGGTCAACTCACTTATCTTTGCAATGCCCGCGACACGATATAATTTCGAGGACATCATTTCCCGCAAACCAGAGCAAGCGATTTTTTTCGTCAATTCTCGAACTTGATATTCCTGATAAATCGCCTTTCAGTTTCTCGGATTGGCCGATGGGTTTTTCTCTTTGCCTTTCGATATCCCTTATTAGATTATTTATTTTTTTTAGAGTACGCCTATCTTGATTTTGCCAATAGAGATAATCACGCCATGCTTTTTCATGCCAGTTCAGTTTCATATCTCAGACCTCAATTAAGTCATGGGTTACGACATTGCGCCCTTTTTTCATATCTTCATAACGCTCCTTGATTTCTTTTGAAGAGAGCGCGTAACCCGTCTCCACATCAAACGGCAGCCTTTGATTTCTGACAACGTTTTTCGCAAACATCTTAAATGCCGTTGCCGTGTTAAGACCTACTTCTTCACAAAAGTGGTCGAGTTGTTCTTTTGTAGTATTATCAAGTCGGACACTAATGGTAGTGGTAGCCATGTAATATTCCTTTCCGTGTAATCATTTACGTTCAATATGCTTCTATTATACTACACATCGCACCTTTGTCAACACTGCCCTGATGTAGGGGAGGAATCCTCCCCGCACCCCTCCGGTCAGGAGTTCGATCCCCTTTTCGAGCGAAAAAAATATGGCCACCCGCAGGTATCCATATTTTTCCATCGTGGTGGAGCTTAGGGGGCTCGAACCCCTGGCCTCGGCATTGCGAACGCCGCGCTCTCCCAGCTGAGCTAAAGCCCCACGCGCACGTACTATTTTGCCCGAAATACGGCGTTTTGTCAAGGATTCCGTGCGGAAGGTCTGTGTCAAGCGTGTGCGGAGGCGCCGCGCTTCAATGAACCGACGGCGTCGCGCGCCTGCGCGCGGGCGTCTTTCAACGTATCGATATCGGTGCGCTACCTGCCAATCTCAACACCTTCCACCACAACAGCAAGGTCCATGTTATTGTTCTCGCATCCAAAATTATTACACCGTTTTTCATGATAGAATAATACGGCGGCGCGGATGCGATGCGTTTTGCCGCGGAAGCGATTTGTGTAATTTTGTGCTTGCGGATGAAGGAGACAGATGGGGCAGCAACACGAGATGTTCAGTTACATCCTGGCGGGGATCGGAATTATCATCGTGCTCTGGATCGCCATGCGGCTGCGGCGCGGCATCGTAAAGGATCGGGAGCGACAGGCGCGGCGGGAGCGCATCAAGCCAGGGCCGATGCTCGTCAGGAACAGATACCGCGTCGGCGGAGACGCGCAGGGAAACAGTGTTGACCGATGACGGGAGGGATGGATGAAGGGTTATGGCTACGATACGGAAAGTCACGGGCGATATAACGAAAATTGATGTGGTCGTCTTTGTTACGTACGGTTGAGGAGATTATCGAATGTGGTTTTGGGGGATACTGATTGGCGCGGCGACCTTCCTCATCATTGGGGCGCTCCATCCCGTCGTCATCAAGTGCGAATATTATTTTGGCTCTAAGATTTGGCCCGCGTTCCTCGCGGTGGGCGTAGTCTGTCTCGTGTTCAGCGCCCTCGTTCCATGGCTCGCGCTCAGTGCCATACTCGGCGTGACCGGCTTTTCGTTCCTCTGGGGAATACATGAATTGTTCGCCCAAAGCCGGCGTGTCAGCAGAGGTTGGTACCCCGCGCACCCGCACAGAAAACACCTGTATCATAAAACGAAAGAGGACGAAGGAGAGTAAGGTTTCAGTTCAATGCTATCGTCTCGCGATCTCTACCGTGACGAACCGGTTACCCTTCCTGTCCATCGTCATCGCGCCGCGCCCCTCGGGGTTTTCAGATTACCCGTTTTGCCCGCGCGTTCGGCGAGGATGTCCTCTATCTCATCCCACGCCACGCCGCGCTCCGCGAGCATGACGAGCACGTGGTAGATGAGATCGGCGACTTCGTTCGTGAGATCCGCGCGCTTGTCTTCGGCGAAGCTATTCGCGAGCGCGGCCTCGAGGGACTTTGCCGCGATGATCGTCTCGGCGCTCTCCTCTCCGACCTTCTTCAATATCTTGTCGAGTCCCTCGCTGAACAGGTAGGCGGTGTACGAACTCTCGTCAGCGGACGTGCGCCGCGAAAGTATCACCTCATACAGTTCCTTGATAACATCGCTCATGCGTCTCTCCTTCCTCGGCCACAGCGCTTATCTCGTAAAACTCGTTGCGTTCCTTGATAACATCGCTCACGCGTCTCTCCTTCCTTCAGCAAGAAGCTCCGGTAAAAAGTATGCCGCAGTATGCGCAGACGATATACCTTCAATCAGCGTCTCCTATCGGCGCCGCGAAAAAACAACTCCAATTCCCCGTATGGCAGGCGACTCCCGTCTGCTCGACCGTGACGAGCAGCGCATCGTCGTCGCAGTCGGCCACAACGGAGAGTACCCTCTGCACGTTGCCCGAGGTTTCGCCCTTCTGCCAAAGCTGCTCGCGCGAGCGGCTGTAAAACCACGTGTATCCCGTTTCGAGCGTCTTGTTCAGACTCTCCTCATTCATGTACGCGAGCATGAGCACATCCATGGTCGACGCGTCCTGCACGATGGCAGGCACAAGGTCGCTCTTGGCAAACAGCTTTTTTACATCGTACGTCATATCGGACACTCCCTTTTCTTCGTCACCTGACAGGAACGCCACGCGCCCGGCACTCGTTCTTGATATCATCCACCGTATATGTTCCGTAATGAAACACGGACGCGGCCAGCGCGGCGTCAGCCGGCGTTTTCTCGAACACTTCCGCGAACGACGACAGGTCGCCGCCACCGCCCGACGCTATGACGGGGATGTTCACGGCCTCGCAGACCGCGTTCAGCATACCTATGTCGAAGCCCGCCTTCGTGCCGTCCGTATCCATGGACGTCAGCAGTATTTCTCCCGCGCCGAGGCTCTCGCCCTTCTTGGCCCAGCTTACGACATCGAGTCCCGAGTCCTTGCGCCCGCCTTCTGTGTAGACGTTATAACGCGGCGCGCCCGGCGCGCCGTTTTCGTTCCACGCCTCTTCGTCCGCGCCGTCGACCTTCTTGCCGTCGATGGCGAGGACGACGCATTGACTGCCGAATTTCGCGGCGGCCTCACCGATGAGCGAGGGATCGTAGACCGCCGCCGAGTTGACGGATATCTTGTCCGCGCCCGCCCGGAGCATATCGCGAAAGTCGTCCGTCGTCCTGATGCCGCCGCCGACGGTCAGCGGCACGAAGACATTCTTCGCCGTTTCGCGCACGACGTCTATCATCGTATCGCGACCCTCGTGCGTCGCCGTGATGTCGAGGAACACGATCTCATCCGCGCGTTGGCGGTCGTATTCCATCGCGCACTCCACGGGGTCGCCGACCTCCATGATGTCTATGAAATTCACTCCCTTAACGACCTTGCCCGCTCGAACGTCAAGGCAGGGGATGATGCGTTTAGCGAGCATGAGTTTCCTTTCCGCGTTTTATCCGCGCCGACGGTAAAGCCGGAGGCGGCGCGCTGACAAACAGACGCTTCTCTCTCTCGTTCATTTCCTTCCACCCGTTATCATTATATTACCGTATTCCCTTTTGATAATCGTACCGCCGCGGCGAAGTCGAGCGTGCCTTCGTAGAGAGACTTGCCGCATATCGCTCCGCTGACGCCGAGGCCGATAAGGTCGCGGATGTCGCCGATATCCCTGACGCCGCCACTTGCGACGACGTCGGCCTTCACCTTTTCGTCCAGGCGCGCGAGCTGCTCGAGATTCGGCCCCGCGAGCGTGCCGTCCTTTGAGATATCCGTGTATATGATGTTGGCGACGCCCGCCTCGTCCATCGCCGCGGCGAGATCGAGGTAGTTCGCGTCGCTGTCCTCGAGCCAACCGCCCGCGCGGGCGCGGCCGTCCTTTGCGTCGATGCCGACGGCTATGGCGGCGCCGTATTTCGCCACCGCCTCGCGCACTATCGTGGGGTCGCTGATTGCGACGGAACCGAATATCACGCGGCTGACGCCGACGCCAAAGTAACGCTCCGCTGACTCGAGGGTTCTCACTCCGCCGCCGATCTCCACCTTGAGATTCGTGGCCGCGCAGACGCGCTCTACCACCTCCGCGTTGACGGGCTCGCCCGCCTTCGCGCCGTCCAGATCAACCATATGCAGCCACTCGGCGCCGAGCGCTTCGAATGACTTCGCCGTTTCGACGGGGTCGTCAGCCACCTTTGCGGACGTCGCGTAGTCGCCGCGCGTGAGCCGCACGCAGACGCCGTCTATCAGGTCTATCGCAGGCAATACTATCATCGTTCATTAACCCTCATTCATAACTCCGCGAAATTCCGCGGAGGTTCATAGTTCCGCAAAATTCCGCAGTATTTCGAGTCCGGCGCTACCGCTCTTCTCGGGGTGAAACTGCGCTCCGTACACCTGCCCGCCCGCGCCGTTCCTCACGAGCGCGGGGATGAGTTGGCCGTATTCCGCGGCGAGGCTGATGTTCACCTCCTCCGTGACTATCTTGTACGAGTGAACGAAGTACACCATGTCGCCGTCGTTCACGCCCCTGGCCGGCGGCGAAGGGTTGACGACGCGCACGTCATTCCATCCCATATGCGGTATCTTCAATCCGGGCGCGACTATAGCGTCGACGTAGCCCGGGATGAGTCCCAGCCCCTTCGTTTCACCGAACTCGAAGCCCTTCTCGAAAAGCAGCTGCGCGCCAAGGCATATTCCGAGCAGGGGTTTGCGCGCGGCCTCTTCGACGATGGCTTCGGCGAACCCGCTTTCCCTCAGGCTGCGCATCGCGTCGGGGAAGGCTCCGACGCCCGGCAGAATGAGCTTGTCGGCTTGCTCCATATCAGGCGGATCGCTCGCCTGCACACTCTCGAAACCGAGGTAGTCGAGCGCGTTTTTCACGCTGAAAAGGTTGCCCGCTCCGTAATCGATGATCGCTATCACCTGACGCCTCCAAGCCGCGCGAAAATATCCTGTTCCAGTCTGCGTCCGACCCACAAGCTCCGATTTTCGGAGTGAATCCCGCCAGCCACCTATCCCAACACTCCTTTCGACGAGAGCACGCCTCTTCCCTCTCGCGCGGTCGCGTTTTTCAACGCGTGAGCGAGCGCTTTGAATACGGCCTCTGCCTTGTGGTGATCGTTCACGCCGTACATAACGCGCGCGTGCAACGTCATCTCCGCGTTGAAGGCGAACGCCCGCAGGAATTCGACGATGAGCTGTGGGTCGAGACCGCCGATAGGCTCGTCCCGGAAATCCGCGTCGAAAACCAGATAGGCGCGGCCTCCGAGATCGAGGCTCGCCGTGGCGAGCGTCTCGTCCATCGGGAGCGTAAAGTACCCGTACCTCGCGATGCCGGCCTTGTCGCCGAGCGCTTCCGCGAGCGCCTGACCGAGCGCTATGCCGACGTCCTCGACGGTGTGATGCCCGTCGACCTCGAGATCGCCCTCCGCGCGCAGCTTCAGATTCCACCCTGCGTGGACGGCGAGCGCTGTCAGCATGTGGTCGAAGAAACCTATACCGGTATCGATGTCGGCGCCGCCGGCGCCGTACACGTCGAGTTCGACGCTGATATCGGTCTCCTTCGTCTTTCGTTCAATCTTCGATTCGCTCATTCGTCACCTCTTTCCCGGCGCCGCGTCCGGTTCAAACAGCTCAGGGTAATAGTTATTGCTCCGCGCACACGCCTCCGCCGCCCCTCCCAACTCGGCGCGCTCTCTCTTGTGGAAAAGATATATACAGCGCCTGTTCACCGGCATTCACCCAAACCTCTTTTTTACGGCGGCCGCGTGAGCCGTCAGTCCCTCGGCTTCCCCTATTTCGATTATATCATCCTTCGCCGCCTCGAGCGCCTCGCGCGTATAGTACGTGTAACTCATGCGTTTGACAAAGTCGTACACGCCGAGCGGAGAGGCGTACTTCGCCGTTCCCGATGTCGGCAGCACGTGGTTCGTGCCCGAATAATAGTCGCCGAGCGGCTCGGGGCTGTACGGGCCGCAGAAAACCGAGCCCGCGTTCCTTATCCTCGGCACGAGTCCGAGCGGGTCGTCCGTCAGTATCTCGATGTGTTCGGGGGCGGCAGCGTTGGCGACGTCTACCATCTCGTCCTCCGAACGGCACAGCGCGATCAGGCCGTTTCGTTCCAGCGACCGCGCCGCTATCTCTCGCCGCTCGAGTGTTTCAATCTGCGCCTCTATCTCGCGGGCGACGCGCTCCGCAACGTCGGCGCTCGTCGTGAGCAGAATGGACGAGGCCATCGGATCGTGCTCGGCCTGCGAGAGCATATCCGCCGCGGCGTAGGCGGGCGGCGCGCTCCCGTCCGCGATAATGAGTATCTCGCTCGGCCCCGCGATCATGTCGATGTCGACGAGTCCGTAGAGCATACGCTTGGCCGTAGCCACGTAGACATTGCCGGGGCCGACTATCTTGTCCACCTTCGGAAAGGTATCCGTGCCGTAGGCGAGCGCGGCCACGGCCTGCGCGCCGCCCGCCAGGATCACCTTGTCCACGCCCGCGACGAAAGCGGCGGCGAGTATCTCGGCGGGCAGACCGTGCGGGTCTCTGCCAGCGACCGCTTTTCGGGGCGGCGTCGCCATGACGAGTTCACCGACATCCGCGAGCTTTGCGGGTATCGCGTTCATGAGCACGGTCGACGGATAGGCCGCCGTACCCCCGGGCACGTAGAGTCCTACCCTATCCATGCCGCGTACGATCTGTCCGATAACAACCCCGTCGCCGCGCTTCTCCTCATAGCCGTGTTGCACCTGCTTTTCATGATAGGTCCTGATGTTCTCCGCGGCGTGCAGGATGGCCCGAATGAATCCCTTCGGCGCGGCGTCGTAACCGGCCTTCATGTCCTCGCGCGTCAACACGAGCTGATCCGGAGAAAACCCGTCGAACTTTAGTCCGTATTCCCGCACGGCCTCGTCGCCGCGCAGGCGCACGGCCTCTATGATCGCTCCCACCGATCGCTCGACGTCGGACGCAGCGCCCGGCGTCGAATCGTCAGCGCACCGCCCCGCGATTTCCGCGAGAATCTCGTATTCGGTTCTGCCGTCGGCCTTTATCGTTCTAACCATCTGCGCCTCATTTCATATCACGGTGGCGAGCCGCGACGCGAACCCGTCCACCTCATCCTTTTTCAGTTTCATGCTCGTCACGTTCACGATCAACCGCGCTGAGATATCGCGGATGTTCTCGACCACCGCGAGACCGTTCTCCTCGAGCGTCGCGCCCGTCTCGACGATATCGACTATCGCGTCAGCGAGCCTCAGCAGGGGCGCTATCTCGACGGAGCCTTCGATCTTGATGATCTCCACATCCATGCCCTTGCTCTCAAAGTAGCGCTCCGCAAAATTCGGATATTTCGTCGCGATGGTCTTCGGGAAACGCTGATCGCCTCTGTGTCGCTCGTATTCACCGCCGGTTTGGCTCGTGTCTTCCATGGGCGTTTCCTTCGCCCCATAGCCTCCGAACAGGTCGGCGCCCTTCGGCGCCGCGAGCGCGAATCTGCATATGCCTATACCGAGATCCATTATCTCGTAATAGGTTCCGCCCTGCTCGACTATCGTGTCCTTGCCGACGATGCCGATATCGCAGACGCCGTGCTCCACATAGGTTATCACGTCGGGCGCTTTCGCGAGAAAGAATTCCATGCCCGCGCCGGGTATGTCGACGAGGAGCTTTCGTCCCTTGTCCCTCAGCGGGGAGCAGTCGTAACCCGCCTGCTCCATGAGTTTCATAAAACTGCGCTCGAGTCGCCCCTTCGTGACGGCGACGCGCAGTCTGCGCGCGCGGCCACCGTTCGCGGAACCGCCGCGTGCGGCGGTCTCTTTCGCGTCTCCGCCTTTCGCGTCGTCGTCTTTCGCGTCTCCGCCTTTCGCGTCTCCGTCCACGAGGCCGCCGTTTGAGCGCAGCGCGGAGGCGGTCAGCGTGTCTATGTCCAGACCGAAGCCCGTCGCGGGCAGATTATCGCCGAAGTCCGCGAGCAGATCGTCGTATCTGCCGCCCGACAGCACGGCGCCGCTCGTATCCTCGGTATATCCTTTGAACACGAGCGAGCTGTAATACTCCGCCTGATTCACAAGGCCGAGGTCTATCATGACGTGACCGTCACCGCCCTCGGGCGCCAGCTCGGCAAAGAGCCGTTCGAGGTACGCGAGCATACCCGTGAGTTTTTCGTCGTACCCCTCCATGAGTTCCGACGCCTCGGCGAGCGCTTCCTTCCCGCCGAACAGGCGCGGCAGTCTGCGGAGTATCTCTATCGCCCCGACGCCGGAACCGCCGCCCGAAAACGCGCCGTCTCCGGGATCGCCGCCCGCGCCGCTACCGTCCGACCCCGCACGTGGAATGTTCCCGCGCGCGCCGGCCGCGCGATCCAGAGCGTCGTCGAGCGCCGCGTAATTCTTCGCGGCGATGTACCGGTGTATGAGCGTCTTGTCCTCAGGCGACGCGTCGACGCCGTCTATCAGCAGATTGAATATCCCGACGTGTCCGATCTCGATCCTGCAAGGCGACGCGGCCGCGGCGTCGAGCGACCTCACGGCGAGTGAAAGCACGTCGATATCCGAGTCGAAGCCCGACGCGCCGATCAGCTCCACCCCCATCTGCATCACCTCGGCGCTCCTGCCTCTGAGCTCCTGCTGCCGCCTGAACACCTGCTGGGCGTAGCTCAGCTTCACGGGGAGCGGCGCGCCCCTC
>JAISZM010000068.1 GCA_031269205.1 Eubacteriales Family XIII. Incertae Sedis bacterium
TCAGCGGCGCCTTCCCGGACGCGAGTTCCGCGTCTCCTATCGTGAGCGCAAAGCGCGCGCCCCTCCGGTTCGCGTACTTGAACTGGCCCTTCACTCCGCGCGCGGCCGTATCCAGATCGACAGCCAGCCCCGAAGCGCGCAACGCCCCGGCGACGGCTTGCGCCCTCAGCTTCGCTTCATCGCCTATGAAGACGACGAACACGTCGGGAACCTCCACATCCGGCAGCGCCGTCTCCGTCCTTTCGAGCAACAGGAGCAACCTCTCGATGCCGAGACCGAAGCCTACACCCGGAACGTCCGGCCCGCCGAGTTCCGCAATCAGATGGTCGTACCTTCCTCCGCCGCAGACGGCGCCCTGCGCTCCTATCATATCCGTCACGAATTCGAACGCGGTCTTCGTGTAATAGTCGAGTCCGCGCACGATGCCCGTGTCGACCACGTACGCTACGCCGCGCGTCGTCAGATTCGCCCTGAGCGCCGCGAAGGCGTCCTTGCACTCGTCGCACAGATAGTCCATCATGACGGGCGCGCCCTTCGTCAGATCATTGCAGACGGGAGACTTGCAATCGAGTATGCGCAGAGGGTTTCTCTCGTAGCGCGATTTGCACGTATCGCAGAGTTCATCGTAGCGCGGCGCGAGAAAGTCTTTCAGCGCTTCGCGGTAAGAGGGCCTGCATGTGGGACAGCCGATGCTGTTGACGCGCAGTTCGAGCGCCGTCAGTCCGAGTCCACGCAGGAACACGTCGGCCAATTCTATCACCTCGGCGTCGGCCGTCATGTCGGAAGCGCCGAATATCTCCGTCCCGAATTGATGGAACTCGCGCAGTCTGCCCGACTGCGGCCTCTCATAGCGGAAACACGCTATCTCGTACCAGAGCTTCACGGGCAGCGCCTCATTAGCGAGGTTGTTCTCGATAAAGGCGCGCGCCGCGCCGGCCGTACCCTCGGGGCGCAACGTCACGCTGCGGCCGCCGAGATCCTCAAACGTGTACATCTGCTTCCGCACGATATCCGACGCGTCGCCTATACCGCGCGCGAACAGTTCGGTGTACTCGCACAGGGGCGTTCTTATCTCCCCGAACTCGAACCTGCGGCACGTTTCTCTGAACTCCCGCTCTACGAAACGCCACTTCGCGGCCTCGCCCGGAAGTGTATCTTTAGTGCCCTTCGGGCCCTTTATCAGTACCATATGCTCCTCATACTCATTTCACAACAAGTGTGGCGTGAACGGCCGGTAAAAGCCTTGTTACTCCTCACCCACAAATACATTATACCGTTTTTCGTAGCCTATCGTCGTCGGCCCCATGTGTCCGGGGTAAACATCCGTGTCGTCGGGCAGCGTGTAAAGCCTCTCCCTGATCGAGCGTTCGAGCGTGTCGTAGTCGCCCGTAGGCAGATCCGTACGGCCTATCGACGTGCGGAACAGCGTATCGCCCGAGAACACGGCGCCGGGTATGAGGATGGATATTCCTCCTATCGTATGCCCGGGCGTCGCGATGACGCGCAGGGGGATCGCGCCTACCGTCAGCTCATCGCCGTCGGACAACAGGATGTCCGGCTGGAAGGTTTCGGCGCGCCCCGAAAGGTAGCTCGTGAAGTTGTAACTTGAATCGGCGAGGATCGAAACTTCGTCCTTCCCTGCCGCGAGCGTTACGCCGGGGTAGGCCGACAGGATGGCGTTCACACCGCCGACGTGATCGCCATGGCCATGCGTAAGGATGATATATTTGAGGCTCAGCCCTTCGTCCGCGACGACGGAGCGCACCTGATCCGTGAAGTCCGCGGGGTCAACGATGAAGGCTTCTTTCGCATCATCCGTATCATCCCAGACCAGATAGCAGTTCGTGCCGAGCGACCCGAGTTCAAAAGTTCTTATCTGCATAAAATTCCTTTCCTTCTATCCAATATCACGCCCGGTACACCTCCCGGACGCTCTCGATCTGCCGGAGCGAACGCAGAACCTTCTCCATCTGTTGCTTCCCCGAGATGGACAGCGTCAACTGTGTACGCGCGATCCCGTCCTCGTCCGTCGAGAGTTTCGCGCCGGAGATGTTCACGTCCATGTCCGCGCACTTGCGGGAGATGTCCGAGAACAGGCCCTTCCGATCCTCCGCGACGATGGAAAAATCAGCGTCATACGCGCCGCGTGAACCCTCGTCGTTCCACTCGACATCGAGCAATCTTTGCCTGTTCTCGTCGCTCAGGCTGAGGATGTTCGGGCAGTCACGCCGATGAACCGACACACCGTTGCCCTTCGTGATGAAGCCGATGATCGTGTCGCCGGGCAGCGGACTGCAACAACGCGCGAGGTGTACGAGAGGATTCTCAACGCCCTCTATCCTGACCGCTCCATCGGACACGAACGAGCGCTTTCGCGGCTTGTCGGCCTTTTTGAGAAGTTCCGCGTCTTTATCCGCCGCCGTGACAGACTTCTCCTCCTCATAGTGTTCCACCAGCGCGGACAGAACCTTGCTGACGAGCACGCCTCCATAGCTGATGGACGTGAACAGTTCGTTCGTTGACGCGTAGTTCATCGATCTGGCTATCTTCACGAGCCAGGCGTTGCGGACGAGGTCGTGCGGGTCGAAGCCCTTGCGCCGCGCCGACTTCTCAAGCATCTCCTTGCCGCGCTCTATGTTCTGCGTGCGATCCTGCTTCTTTAGCCACGACCTGATCTTCGATTTGGCGTTGCTGCTTTTCGCTATCTGAAGCCAGTCTATGCTCGGACCCGAAGAGTTGTTCGACGTTATGATCTCCACGATCTCGCCGTTGTCAAGCCGATAGTCTATCGGCACCATCTTCGCGTTCACCTTCGCGCCCACGCATTTCAGGCCGATGTCCGTGTGAATCTTGAAGGCAAAGTCTAGGGGCGTCGAACCCGCGGGCAGCTCTATGACGTTGCCCTTCGGCGTGAACACGAACACCTGGCTCGCGAACAGGTCCACACGCAATGTCTCCATGAACTCGCGCGGGTCGTTCATGTCCTTGTTCCACTCAAGCGTCTGCCTGAGCCACGCGAGCTTCACCTCCTCCTGGTCGCCCGATACGCCCTCCTTGTACTTCCAGTGCGCCGCAATGCCGTACTCCGCAATGCGGTGCATGGCCTTCGTCCTTATCTGTATCTCGAAGGGCTGACCCTTCTCGCCGATTACCGTCGTGTGTATCGACTGGTATCTGTTCGGCTTCGGCATCGCGACATAGTCCTTGAAGCGCCCCGGTATCGGTTTCCACAGCGTATGCACCGTGCCGAGCACGGAGTAGCAATCCTTGACGGAATCTACAATGACGCGCACAGCCGTCAGGTCGAATATCTCTTCGAGCGACTTGTGCTGATATTTCATCTTCGTGTAGATGCTGTAGAAGTGCTTCGAGCGACCGCTGATCTCGTACTTGATGTCAATCTCGTCGAGCGCCGCCTTGATATCCTCCGTCGTCTTATTGATGTCCGCCTGCCGCTCGTCTCTCTTGGCCTTCACGAGTTCGACGAGCTTGTAGTAATTCTCAGGGTCGAGGTATTTCAGCGCGATATCCTCGAGTTCGAACTTGATCGTGTAGATACCGAGACGACTCGCGAGCGGCGCGTATATCTCCAGCGTTTCACGGCACTTCTCGGCGATCTGGGCCTTGTTCATGTAATTGATCGTGCGCAGATTGTGAAGCCGATCCGCGAGCTTGATGATGAGTACGCGTATGTCCTTTGACATGGCGAGGAACATCTTTCTCAGGTTCTCCGCCTGTCGCTCCTCCCTGCTGTCGAGGCTCAAGCTGCCGAGTTTTGTTACGCCACCTACGAGGAGGGCCACATCGTCGCCGAAGTCGTTTTTGATGTCGTCGAGGCTGTAGGGGGTGTCCTCCACGGCGTCGTGCAACAGGCCGGCTACGATCGTGCGCTCGTCCATGCCGAGGTCGGCGAGTATCTTCGCGACTTCAACGGGATGCGTGAGGTATGGCTTGCCCGACTTCCGCAACTGCCCCTCGTGCATCTGCTCCGCCTTTTTATACGCCCTTTCGATCAATCCGATGTCTATGTTCGGATTGATGCTGAGCAGCTCGCCTAAAAATACCTCGAGTTCTACCATCTACACCTCTTGTCGAAGGTCGCTTACGCGCGGCGCGCGCGGCGTCATACGACGGCTCCGCCCGTGCGCGAAGACTTTCTCTTCCTCCTGCTCTTTTTACCCTGGCCTTTTCCGCCGCCTCCGCCCGTGGGCTTGTTCGGGCCGCCCTTGCCGGAACCTTTTCCGCCGTCGTCGCCGGTCTTTTCAGCGGCTTTGCCTTCGCCGGCGGGCGGCGGCAGTTCTTCCTTTTTCGCCCTTTCTTTTTTCGCGGCTTTGGCTCGCGCCACGCTCTCCTCATAGGCGCTGCGCCCGCGCCTGTATCCCGCGACACCCTCGCCGCCTGAGCCTATGCGCGTCAATTCGTAATAGATGGGACTCGCAATGAAGATGGATGAGCACGCGCCCGCGATGATACCGATGAGGAGCGGCACGACGAACTCGCGTATCGTTTCGCCGCCCAAGATGATGAGCGGTATGATCGCGAATATAGTCGACATGCCTGTCATGAGACTTCGCACGAGCGTCTGGTTGATGCTCGTGTCGAGCAGGGTCGTAAGAGGAACTCTGCCGCTGAG
>JAISZM010000072.1 GCA_031269205.1 Eubacteriales Family XIII. Incertae Sedis bacterium
GAAATTCACCTCTATCTCGTCGCCCGCGTCTATGCGCTCGGCCGCCTCCGCCGACTCGAGTATCGGCAGGCCGATGTTGAACGCGTTGCGGTAGAAGATGCGCGCGAAGGTCGGCGCGACGACGGCCTTCACGCCCGCCACCTTCAGCACGAGCGGCGCGTGCTCGCGCGACGAGCCGGAGCCGAAGTTCCGCCCCGCGACTACGACGTCGCCCCGCTTCACGTTCTTCGCGAAGTCCTTGTCGAGATCCTCCATCACGTGCGAGGCCAGTTCCTTCCGGTCCGCGATGTTCAGGTACCTCGCGGGGATGATCACGTCCGTGTCCACATTGTCGCCGTATTTGAACGCCTTGCCCATAGTCTCACTCCCTTCCTAACAGTTTCGCGGGATCCGTCAGACGGCCCGTTACCGCGGACGCGGCGGCCACGGCGGGACCCGCGAGGTAGACCTCCGAGTCCACGTGTCCCATGCGTCCGACGAAGTTCCGGTTCGTGGTGGACACGGCACGCTCGCCCGCCGCGAGTATGCCCATATGCCCGCCGAGGCAGGGACCGCAGGTCGGCGTCGACAGCACGGCGCCGGCCTTCACGAATATCTCCGCGTAGCCGAGCTTCACGCAGTCGAGGTAGATCTGCTGCGTCCCCGGCAGTATGATGCAGCGCACGCCGTCGGCCACGTGGCGTCCTTTGAATATCTTCGCCGCGACCGCCATGTCCTCGAGCCTGCCGTTTGTGCAGCTGCCGATGACGGCCTGGTCTATCTTCACGCGCCCGGCTCTATCTATCGTGCGCGTGTTGTCGGGCAGATGGGGGAAGGACACGGTCGGGCGCACCTTCGCGAGGTCGATTTGGTAGGCGCGCTCGTACTCCGCGTCCGCGTCGGCGGCGAAGGCTCGGGCGCGCTTCTTCATCGTCTTCGCCTTGTGCGCCTTCAGGTATGCGCGCGTCTTGTCGTCGACGGGGAATATGCCGTTTTTCGCCCCGGCTTCGATGGCCATGTTCGCCATCGCGAAACGGTCGTCCATCGACAGGTGGCGGATGCCGTCGCCCGTGAATTCCATCGAGCGGTAGAGCGCTCCGTCCACGCCTATCTTTCCTATTATATGCAGTATCACGTCCTTGCCGCCGACCCATTTGCCCGGCCTGCCCGTCAGCTCGAACTTGATCGCGGCGGGGACTTTGAACCACGCTTTGCCCGTCGCCATGCCGGCGGCCATGTCCGTCGAACCGATGCCGGTCGCGAATGCGCCGAGCGCCCCGTAGGTGCAGGTGTGCGAGTCCGCGCCTATCGCGACGTCGCCCGCGGTCACGAGTCCCTTCTCGGGCAGCAGGGCGTGTTCGATTCCCATATCGCCGACCTCGAAGTAGTTGACTATTTTCTGAGCGCGCGCGAACTCGCGCAACTCCTTCGCCTGCTCGGCGGCTTTGATGTCCTTGTTCGGCGTGAAGTGGTCGGGCACAAGGACGATCTTCTCGCGATCGAAGACGCGTGCTCTGCCCATCTTCGCGAACTCGCGTATGGCGGGCGGCCCCGTGATGTCGTTGGCCAGGACGACATCGAGGTTCGCCTCGATGAACTGTCCCGCGCGCACGAAGGGCAGGCCCGCGTGCGCGGCCAATATCTTCTGAGTCATGGTCATCCCGGACGGTGTTTTGATCATGAGATTCCTCCTTGCTGATGCTTGTCTTTTTTCCGCCTGGCGTCGTTGCTCCTCGCGGGCGCTTGCTCACGTACCGTTAGTACGCTCCGCCGCACCCACTCGGTGCGCCTAGCCAGACGAAAAAAATCCTGCGCATCAGACGATTCATTATACAATATCGTATCCTCGGTTGTGTCCATTTATTCACGCGCGCTCCGCGTAGTACATCTTGTTGACGGCATTGATGTAGGCGCGGATGCTCGCCTCGACTATGTCCGTCGAGAGACCGCGGCCAGAGTAGCGCGTGCCGTCGGCGCCGGCGATGGCGACGGTCGCGTCGCCCTGAGCGTCCTCGCCCTCCGTGACGGCGTCGAGCTGGAAGTCGTCGAGCGCGAAGTCCCGGCCGATGATCAGGTCGATAGCCTTGAAGGCCGCGTCAATGGGGCCGTCGCCCTCGGCCTTCCTCTTCAGCGCTTTGCCGTCTTTGACGAGCGTGACCGTCGCCGTGGCGTCGATGTCCGATCCGTTCGTGGCGACGAACTTTTTGAGGGTGAAGGTCTTCGGCACCTGCACGGCCTCTTTCGCGACGATGGCCTCGATGTCTTTGTCGTAGACGGATTTTTTCTTGTCGGCCAGGATTTTAAATTTGTTGAAAGCCTCCGCAAGTTCGTCCTTCGTCAGGTCGTAGCCGAGACTTCGCACGCGCTCGCCGAAGGCGTGTTTGCCGGAATGCTTTCCGAGTACGAGGTTGTTCTTCTTCAACCCGACCGACTCGGGCGTCATTATCTCGTACGTCTCCGCCTTCTGCAGCACGCCGTGCTGATGTATGCCAGCCTCGTGCGCGAAGGCGTTTTCGCCGACGATGGCTTTGTTGGGCTGCACCTTGACGCCGGTGATGCTCGTGAGCAGATTTGACGAGCGCGTTATCTCCGTCGTGTCGATGTTCGTCGCCGCGCCGTATTCGTCCTTCCTGACGTAGAGAGCCATGACGATCTCCTCCATGGCGGCGTTGCCCGCGCGCTCGCCGATGCCGTTGACCGTGCATTCGACCTGATTCACGCCCGCGCGTATGGCGGCGAGAGTGTTCGCGACGCCGAGTCCGAGGTCGTTGTGGCAGTGCGTCGAGATGGTTATTCTGTCGAGGGAGGGCGCTTTCTCACGTATATCTTTGAAGAAGAGATAACATTCCTCGGGCGTCGTGTAGCCAACCGTGTCGGGCAGGTTGACGGTCGTCGCTCCCGCCGCGACGACGCCCTCGCAGACGCGCGCGAGAAAGTCCATGTCCGAGCGGGTGGAGTCCTCGGCGGAGAACTCGACGTCGGACGTGTAGCGTTTCGCGTGGCGGGTCATCGCTACGGCCTGTTCGTAGACCTCGTCGGGCTGCATCTTCAGCTTGTACTTCATGTGCAGAGGAGAGGTCGCGAGGAAGAGATGTATGCGGGGGTTCTTCGCTTCCTTCACGGCTTCCCACGCGCGGTCGATGTCCTGCTCGCTCGCTCGTGCGAGGCTCGCAACGACGCAGTCCTTCACGGCGCCGGAGATGGTTTTCACCGATTCGAAATCGCCCGGCGACGATATGGCGAAGCCGGCTTCGATGATGTCGACGCCCATGCGCTCGAGCTGCCGCGCCATCTCGATCTTCTCGCGCAGATTCAGGCTCATACCCGGCGACTGTTCGCCGACGCGCAGCGTCGTGTCGAATATTTTGACGACGCGTCGCTTTGGTGCGGGCGTTCGCTTTTGCCCCGGTTTTCGTTTTGTTTCCGACATTTTTTGAGCCTCCCGGCTTTCGCCAGTCGCTCGGGGACGCGATTTCGGGCGAACATGGTTCGCCCCCACGGCCCCGGATTGCGCGCTGTTGCGCTGTTCCGATACGCTTCGCGAGAACAAAAAATCCCCGAAGCCTCTGCTTCAGGGACGAAATTTCTCCGCGGTACCACCCTGCTTACCGGACGCGCCGGTCACTCATAGAGTTCAATCAAACTCCGGGGCGTGGTGACGGACCCTGCCGAACCTCCCTACTGACCTCGCGCTTTCGGGAAATCTGCTCCGGGGTGAGAATCCTTCTTCCGTACGTACCGGCTCTCAGCTGCCGCCGGCTCTCTGAACGCTTGCTCGGAAGGATATTCCCCATCAACGCATTTCGTAAAGTCAAGTATACACAACGCACCGCGCCCGTGTCAACAAAAATTGCCGCCGCCCAGAGGTGAAGCACGAAAGGTATAGTTTCTATCAAAAGAGGCGTTGCCGCTATTGTGAATATACTTCCCCGAGAAAGCGTTGCCCGCGACG
>JAISZM010000103.1 GCA_031269205.1 Eubacteriales Family XIII. Incertae Sedis bacterium
CGTCGCGGTGAAATCGTCCCTCTTGTCGACCATCTCAAGGAAATTGCGAGCGCGCTCCACGTTGTTGAACTCGGGATGGGCGAATATGCGCGTCATGCCCTCTAGGAAGAGATCCACCCGGTACATATCCTCCTGAAGGGTGGCGAACGAGGTGAGGTTCGTCATCTCAGAGAGCAGTTCCGACGCGTGGCGGACGGTCTTTTCAAGTTCCATGATGTTCGACTGCAATGCCTTGCGTATCCGCTTCTTCTCTCTCTCCGCGAGTTCGTACTTGTCCATGAGCCGATTCACGTAGAGACGGTACGCCTTGTCGGACGGTACGCGACCGGCCGAAGTGTGAGGATGTGTCAGATAGCCCATCTCCTCAAGGTCGGCCATCTCGTTGCGAATCGTCGCGGGGCTGATGCCCATATCATGTTTACGGGAAAGCGTACGCGAACCCACCGGCTCCGCCGTGCGTATGAAGTCGGATACTATCGCCTGCAATATCTGTAGTTTTCTTTCCGTAATATCCATAGTATGCGCTACCGTGTTCTCTCCTTTTTCGTTGTTAGCACTCTCAAGTGGTGAGTGCTAACATCTTCTTAATTATACACCGTGGACGCTGAATGTCAATAGTGTATTTCTGGAAGATTTTAGCTGACGGAAAGGTTGACGCCGACCGCCGTTTAGAATGCTCTCTTATTATTTACCCAACAAGAGCCGCGTTTAAACATGCTGTCGGGTAATATATTCACACGAACTCGCGGAAGACGACGTTTGACAGGTCGAGTCCCAGGGCGGTCAGACGCAGTTTGTCGCCCTCTCTCGTGAGCAGTTTCCTCTCTATGAGGTTCTCCGTTTCGTGCGCGTAGAGATTCATGAAATCCTCGCCGAAGCGGGTCGAGAAGTCGCTGAGGCTGATGCCGTCCGTGCGTCTAAGGCCGAGCCAGACGTACTCGGACATCTCGTCGCCTCGCGTGTTATTGTAATAACTCGACACCATCTGGTCGCTGCTCTGCGCCTTGATGTAGTCGTCCCGGAACTCCGTGTTCACAAAGCGTCTGCCGTTCATATAGGAGTGGGCGCCGAGGCCGAAACCGAGATAGTCGTCCATCGACCAGTATTTCAGGTTGTGCCGCGAGCGCATACCGGGCAGCGCCGCGTTCGATATCTCGTAGTGTTCGTAGCCTTCGGCGGTCAGGGCTTCTATGGCGGCGTGGTACATGCGCCGATCCTCTAAGTCCGTCAGGGCTTCGAGTCTGCCCGCCATCACGTCCTCATACAGAGGGGTCTCCTCCTCAAGTTGCAGATCGTAGAACGAGAGATGGTCGGGGCGCAGGGAGAGCGCCGTCCTGATATCCTGGTTCCACGACTCCGCGCCTTGATCGGGCAGACCGAAGATGAGGTCAATGTTCACGTTGTCGTATCCCGCCTCGCGCGCGGCCATATAGGAGTCCACGGCCTCGCCCGCCGTGTGGACGCGGCCGAGCCTCGCGAGCGTGCCTTCGTCAAAACTCTGCACGCCAAAGCTGATCCTGTTCACGCCCTCGTCCCTGATGGAGCGCAGATATCCCCGATCCACCGTACCGGGGTTCGCCTCGACCGTGACCTCTGCGTCGTTCGCGACGTGAAAGCGCGAATAGACGGCCTCGATGATGTCGTCTATCTCGCAGGGCGGCAGGATGGTAGGCGTACCGCCGCCGATAAATATCGTGTCGACGACACGTTCCTTCGCGTACAACACGCTCTTTCCGGATATCTCGCGGCGAAGCTGGGTGACATAGAGGGAGCGTTCCTTGTCTCCTGTCTCGTCGTCTGACAGAAACGTACAATAGCGACAACGTCGCTTACAAAACGGTATATGGATGTATATCCCGAGCGTATTCATTATGCCTCTACTATATCACGACTCTATGGATTGACGCTACACCACAATCGACATCACCCCGCCGCTCTCTGATCCGCGAGGCGGATGTCGACGGCCAGCTGTTGGCGTGATATAATTCTCATCATGACAATCCAAAACAAAATAAGAAACTTTTCCATTATAGCGCATATCGACCACGGCAAGTCCACTCTCGCCGACCGGCTCATCGAATACACCGGCCTGGTCACGGATCGCGAGATGAAGGAACAGTTTCTCGACAATATGGATATCGAGCGTGAGCGAGGCATCACGATCAAGCTCCAGACCACGCGGCTCGCCTACCGGGCGAAAGATGGGGATGAGTACATTCTCAATCTCATAGACACGCCGGGTCACGTCGATTTCACCTATGAGGTTTCACGCAGTCTCGCGGCCTGCGAGGGGGCGGTACTCGTCGTCGACGCGACGCAAGGCGTTGAGGCGCAGACGCTCGCGAACGTCTACCTCGCGATGAATGAAGACCTGGAAATACTGCCCGTACTGAACAAGATAGACCTCGCGAGCGCTGACCCCGACGCGGCAAAGAAGGAGATTGAAGATGTCATCGGCATAGACTCCGCCGACGCGCCGCTCATATCCGCGAAGGAGGGCATCGGCATCGAGGACGTGCTTGAGGACATTGTGGCGAGGGTGCCCGCGCCGACGGGCGACCTGGACGCGCCGCTGAAGGCGCTCATCTTTGACTCATACTACGACAACTACCGCGGAGTCGTCATCTATACGCGCGTCTTCGACGGCAGGGTCGCGGAGGGCGACATCATACGCCTCATGAACTCGAAAAAGAACTACGAAGTGACGGAGGTCGGCGTCTACGCGCCCGATCCCGTGACGAGGAAGGAACTCACAGCGGGCGAGGTTGGCTATATCAGCGCGAGCATAAAGCGCGTCGCCGACGCGAGAGTGGGCGATACGGTCACGCTCGCGGAGAGACCTACGCCGGAGTTACTGCCGGGCTACAAGAAGGCGCAGCCGATGGTCTACTGCGGCATATACCCCGCCGAGGGCGAGAAGTACGAGAGCGTGAAAGACGCGATAGAGAAGTTGCAGGTGAACGACGCGGCCTTCCACTTTGAACCCGAAACGTCCACCGCCCTCGGCTTCGGTTTCCGCTGCGGCTTCCTCGGGCTTCTGCATATGGAGATCATCGTCGAACGCCTTGAGCGCGAGTTTGATCTGTCCGTTATAACCACGTCTCCGAGCGTCATCTATCGGATAATCATGGCTGACGGCGACGTCGAGATGATACAGAACCCGAGCAACCTGCCGGACGTCACGCTCATAGGCCACATAGAGGAGCCGATAGTGAAGGCGGATATCATGATACCGAACGACTACGTCGGCGCCGTCATGGATCTCTGTCAGGATCGGCGTGGCAAGATGCTGCACATGGAATACCTCACGGAGACGCGCGTAAAATTACATTACGAGATGCCCTTGAACGAGGTCATCTATGATTTCTTCGACGCGCTCAAATCGCGCACGCGCGGCTACGGGTCGCTCGACTACGAGTTCGTCAGGTACGAGTCGTCGAAGATCGTGAAGCTTGACATCCTGCTGAACAAGGAGCAGGTCGACGCGTTCTCGATGCTCGTCCACGAGTCGAAGGCCTATCAGCGCGGTCGATTCGTCTGCGAGAAGCTGAAGGACATTATCCCGCGCCACCAGTTCGAGATACCGATCCAGGCGTCGATAGGACAGAAGGTCATCGCGCGCGAGACCGTCAGAGCCTACCGCAAGGACGTCATCGCCAAGTGCTACGGCGGCGACATCACGCGGAAGAAAAAGCTGCTCGAGAAACAGAAGGAAGGCAAGAAGCGCATGAGACAGTTCGGCGCGGTTGAGGTCCCCCAAGAGGCGTTCACGGCCGTGCTGAAATACGACGAAAATAAAGCGTAATTGGTCAGTTGGCGAGGTAAGTGCGACCCCTGGCATAAAGCGTAATAGAACCCCTCGGCTTCGAAATTCCTTGCATTTCCGCATACTGTGTCATATAATAACCCGGTACGAAATTACTTGAGATATTTGCGAAAGCGGGGTGAATGAATGGCAAATATCAAATCAGCTAAAAAGCGCATCCGTGTCATTGAGAAAAAGACACAGCGCAACAGAAGGGTCAAGGCCCATCTAAAGGAGATCATCAAGGGATTTGACGCGGCGGTTGCGGAGGAAAACAAGCAGGAAGCGCGCGACTTTCTCGCGCTTGCGGAAAAGAAACTTCTGCAGGCGGGGGCGAAGGGAACGATACACAAGAACTCGGCGTCCCGCAAGGTGTCGAGGCTCACGAAAAATTTCGTGAAGGCTTTCGGAGCCGACGCTCTGAAACTCAATGCCAACCCGCCAGCCATACCGACGGCGGAGGAAAAGGCCGCGCGCAAGTCTGAGAAGGAAGCGGCGAAGGCGGCCGCTCTCGCGAAGAAGCGAGGCGGCGGTAAGGTCGCGCCCGCTCCCGAACCCTACGAGGCGACCGAAGCTCTGGCTGAAGACGTCGAGACGGCGGCGGAAGTCCAGGAACCTGAAGCGGTTGAAGCCGAATCGGTTGAAACCGAGGCCGACGAGGCGACCGAAGCTCCGGCTGAAGACGTCGAGACGGCGGAGGAAGTCCAGGAACCTGAAGCGGTTGAAGCCGAGACCAAAGAGGAATAGGCGTTGCGATCAAAGTCGCGCCCTGCCCCGCAGGTTTTATTTCATGACATGATAAAAAAGCCGCCCCGTTCTATCCGGGGCGGTCTCTTTGTTCTCCAATAAGCACTGAAGCGATAGCGCGCTTGTCACTCCTCGTCGTCCGAACCGGACTTCACGTATTTCACCTTCACGTCCATGCCGGATGTCGGCGGAACCTCGAACCACGTCTTACCCTGCTTCAGCGGGATCTGCTTGCCCTGTTCGTCAAAGATCGCGGGCGGCGTGTTCTCGTCGGCCTTCCACGTGCCCTTGTACACAAAGCCGTCGCGGAACAACAGAGCCTCGCCCTCGCCGCCGAGGTTTGTATCGTACGTGGGATTGCCGGCAGGATCCAGTGTGTCCGCTTGCGAATACTCGGCGTACATCACGACCACGTTGTCCGTGTACACCTGCTCGTCCGTAGCGCCGTCAAAGTGCTTCTCGCCCGCCGTATACCTGAGCCACACGTTCTTCTCATCGTCCCACACCCACTTCGCCTCGGAGTAGAAACCAAAGCTTACAGACTTAACGGGTTCTCCCGTGAACCCCGGGAGAGGCGAGATCGCGGAACCGCTCGTCGCCGCGGCAGTTCCCTCAGTCTCGGAGTCCGTCGTCCCGTCCGCAGGCGCGACCGCGCCGCCGCTCGCGGCGGCCTCGGTGATGACCGGGACTATCGCGTCGCCGGATATGGCGCCGTCCGCCGTCCTCTCGAATCCATAGTAGAGAGGCTTAATCTCCACGTTCAGCTCGATATCCTTCTTCTTGGCGGCCTTGTACGCTCCCTTCACGTTCATGTAGAGGTTGTGCGGGGCGCTCTTGAAGTCGACCCGATGCAACAGGTCGCCGGACGGGCCGAAGGTCACGTCCGCGCTTTTCAGCTCAGCCTTGACCTCGTTGTTCGAGCCCGAGTAATAGAACAGCGCGTAGTACTGCGGGACGATCCACGCGTCGGAGAGCCGCGCGCTTCTGACGGGTCCGACCTCATCGGGTATCTCGCTCTGGAATATGCAGTTGAATCTGCTCATGCCGCCCTCTACGCGCGTCTCGTACACGACGTCCGCGGCGTTTAGCCCCATCTGCGGCCACGAGGCGGGTGAATTCTCTATCTTGATGGACAGAGG
>JAISZM010000108.1 GCA_031269205.1 Eubacteriales Family XIII. Incertae Sedis bacterium
TCCCCCGGTACGCTCATGCTCGAACACAGCGACGTACCTGAGAAGATAGATCTGCTCGTCAACCTGCTGTCGGAGTACGAGATTCTCGACATGGCCCGCGGCGGGGCGATAGCGCTGAACTCGGGCGAAGAAGAAAAATATATCTTCGAATAGCGGAGTCCGCCTCCGGTCGACGTCTGCCCCGACGGCGCGTCCACGCCTGCCGCGTGTTTGACACGCGAAATCCGTCCGAAGCGAAACGCGCGATTGCCGCAAAACACCTACCCGGCGCGTGACGATCACCTACCGAGATGTATCGTATAGCCGTTCCCTATCATGAGGGCGACTTTCGTGCCAAGTTCGTCCTCGACCTTCATTTCGTACACGGACGAAACGCGGCCGCGCGTCATCTCCTCGGCTGTGCAGATGAGTCTCTTCCCCTTAGGCGGTGCGAAGTAATTGATGTTCGCCGACTGGCTGACCGTGATGAATCTGTCCGTTTCGTCGCGAAGGAGATGCCCGCAGTTCGAGGCGACCGCAAACGCGCTGTCCGCAAGGGTATACGTCACGCCTCCCTGCACGACGCCCCCCTTGTTGAAATGCTTTTCGGGAGATATGTCGATCGCGCAAACGGCCCTGCCCTCGCCGGCCTCCACGATCTCGACCCCCGTCAACATCAGATATTTATCGCCCCTGAAAAAATCCCGCACATCGCTCACATCCATAAGATCCTGTCCTTTCACGTCCTGTTCCGCACGGCCCAGCACCGATCACGCCGATACCACTATAGTATCATGACTTACGATCTTGAAGTAGTAACCGCCGGCAAGTGGCGCGCACTGATAAATTGTGTGTCCATCTTGTAAAATTTGTGCCTTTCTGATATTCTGTTACCCACGGTAAACATTGAAAATGTAAGGGAGGAATAAGATATATGGAAGACAATCATTTTCGAAGAAAAGGGAAATTTACGATTCCGGTGGCCGCGCTCGCTTTTTTTCTGTCCGGCGCTGGTTTCGTGTCAGCTACTGAAAAAGTTCCTATTGATTTTGTTGACGAAGTTCCCCTTGAGCTCGGAAACGAACTTCCCCTTTGGAGCGTGTTGCCCTTTGTCGGCATGTTGCTCTCCATCGCCATATTCCCCCTGATCAAGCCGCACTGGTGGGAACGCCATCTGCTGAAAGTGGCGATATTCTGGTCAGTGGTGTTCCTCGTACCCTTCGCCATCTCTTTCGGACCGTCGGAGGCCTTGTCCGAACTGCTTGAGATTGTCATTTTGGACTATCTTCCTTTCATCGTCCTGTTGTGGGGGTTGTTCGCGGTCTCGGGTGGCATTGTCCTGAAAGGAGAGTTGGCCGGCACGCCGAAAGTGAATATCGCGTTGATCGTGATAGGCACGCTGCTCGCGAGCTGGGTCGGTACGACGGGCGCGAGCATGTTGCTCATCCGCCCCGTCATACGCGCAAACCGCTGGCGCGAGAAAAAGGCTCACGTGGTGATTTTTTTCATCTTTCTCGTTTCCAATATAGGCGGCTGCCTGACGCCGGTGGGCGACCCGCCCCTCTTTCTCGGTTTCCTCAGGAACGTTCCATTTTTCTGGACCATGAGATTGGCTCCTATGCTGCTTATGAACTCCGCCATACTGCTCGTCCTCCTGTTCCTGATCGACCGTCGGCTTTACAATAAGGAGATCGCGGCGGGAAGAAAGCCGGAGGTGTCAATCGACAGGAAACCGTTGCGGGTGGAAGGTCTGCACAACCTCGTTTTTCTTGCCGTCATAGTCGGAAGCGTCATACTGAGCGGCATGTTGTCGGAAAATCCCTTGTTTTACGACGCGGCCGCGGAACAGGCGCGCGGCATACCGGTGTATGGCCACGTCGTCGTGCCGTTCTCCAGCATGCTGCAAATGGCGTTGATTATCTTAGCCGGTCTCTTGTCGGTAGCTACGACAAAGAAGGCGTTGCGCGAGGCCAATCTGTTCACATGGGGGCCGATCAAGGAAGTCGCGAGCCTGTTCATCGGAATATTCATCACCATGATTCCGGCACTCGCCATACTGAACGCGCGCGGCGCGGAATTGGGACTGGAAAAGCCCTGGCATTTCTTCTGGGCGACGGGTACTCTGTCGAGCTTCCTCGACAACGCGCCCACCTATCTCGTGTTTATGACCACGGCCGGCTCTCTCGGCTCCGTGGGAGGGGTGTCAACGGCGGTGGGAACCATAGCTCCCGCGCTGCTTATGGCGATCTCGGCGGGCGCCGTCTTCATGGGCGCGAACACCTACATCGGAAATGCGCCAAACTTCATGGTCAAGTCAATAGCCGAGGAAAACGGCATAAAGATGCCGAGCTTTTTTGGCTATATGAAGTGGTCCGTAGGGATTTTGATTCCTCTGTTTCTCTTGGATACGCTGGTCTTTTTCCCTTGGTGGTGAACGAGGAATTTTTCAAACTTCACATTGCGGGCGTTGAGAACCTTGTAGAATAACAAGCATACAGGGAGGTGCGGCTTTCACGCCTTTGCGCGGCGACCGCCCTTTGCTACCTTCATGCGGTTGAGGGCCTTGTTCAGCGAGACCTGAGCCTGCTTGTATTCCTCGTCGTCGTCGTCCGACGGGACGGGGCCTTTGCGGCTGTTGAGAATGGCTTCGGCGCGCTCCTTTTCGTTCTGCGCGCGCGAGAGATCAATGTCGCCCTGCCATTCGGCCGCATCGACAAAGACCATGACCTCGCCCTTCACGTCGACGAATCCCGGCGAACCCGCGGCTATCTTGAAGTCCTTTTGGCCCGCTTCCTGTATCCATATCTCACCGACGTCAAGGAGCTTGCAGGCCCACGAGTGATTCGCCATGAAGCCTTCATCGCCTCCCGTCGTGCGGAGGATGACAAGTTCAACATCCCCTTCGTAGAAAAGGCGCTCGGGCGTCACTATATCAAGTTTAAAACTCTTCGCCATAATTCATCTTTCAGTATCGCTCTGTCCGCTTCGCTCGCGGCCTGCGCGGAATGACTATCGCCGCTCCCTAGCGGTGCGGAGTCGCCTTCGTCAGCTGCTCTTGCTGTATTTCTCTGTAACCTCATCAATTCCGCCGGCATAGAGGAAGAATGATTCGGGTATCTCGTCGTGCTTTCCGTCGAGTATCTCCTTGAAACCCCTGATGGTCTCGGCTATGGGCAGGTATTTGCCGGGTGTTCCCGTGAACGCCTCGGCTACGCTGAACGGCTGTGAGAGGAAGCGCTGTATCTTGCGCGCCCTGCCTACCGTGAGTTTATCCTCGTCAGAGAGTTCGTCCATGCCGAGTATCGCGATGATGTCCTGCAGATCCTTATACCTCTGCAACACCTCCTGCACGCTGCGCGCTGTGTTGTAATGTTCCTCGCCGAGGATGTTCGGATCCATGATGCGCGAGGTGGACTCAAGCGGGTCGACGGCCGGGTAGATGCCGAGTTCGGTGATAGCGCGCGACAGTACGGTCGTCGCGTCGAGATGGGCGAAGGTCGTCGCAGGAGCCGGGTCGGTCAGGTCGTCGGCGGGTACGTAGACGGCCTGCACGGATGTTATGGAGCCAGTCTTTGTGGACGTGATGCGCTCCTGCAAGGCGCCCATCTCCGTCGCGAGTGTCGGCTGGTAGCCGACGGATGAAGGTACGCGGCCGAGCAGGGCGCTCACCTCGGAGCCAGCCTGCGTGAACCGGAATATGTTGTCGATGAACAGGAGGACGTCCTGTCCCTTCTCGTCGCGAAAATACTCGGCCATCGTCAGACCCGTCAGACCGACGCGCATACGCGCTCCGGGCGGCTCGTTCATCTGCCCGAAGACCATGGCCGTCTTTTTGATAACGCCCGACTCCGTCATCTCGTAATAGAGATCGTTGCCCTCGCGTGTGCGTTCGCCGACGCCCGCGAACACGGATATGCCGCCGTGTTCCTTCGCGATATTGCTGATGAGTTCCTGTATGAGCACGGTTTTGCCGACGCCCGCGCCGCCGAACAGGCCGACCTTGCCGCCGCGCGTGTACGGAGCGATGAGGTCGATGACCTTGATGCCCGTCTCGAATATCTGGGCTGTCGTGTCCTGATCCTCGAAAGATGGCGCAGCGCGATGTATCGGCATCTTCTTCGCCGTGACGACGGGTTCCTTGCCGTCGATGTTCTCGCCTACGACGTTGAACAGGCGACCGAGTACCTCCTCGCCGACGGGAACCTCTATCGGGCCGCCCGTGTCCACCGCCTCCATGCCGCGCCGCATCCCGTCCGTCGACCAAAGTGCCACGCAACGCACGACGTCGTCGCCGATATGCTGAGCGACCTCGGCTACGATGTCTCCGTCCGGGCAGGTGATAACGATGGCATTCAGCAGGGAAGGTATATGCCCCTGCTCGAACTTCACGTCGATGACGGGTCCTATTATCTGGTGTATGACACCCTTCACATTCCCGGCCTTCTTCACATTATCGGCAGTATCCATGTTATTGAAACCTTTCGTAGTAACCAATCGACCATTCAAAAGTAACCTCTCACTCAAGCGCCTCCGCGCCGCTTACCACTTCTATTATCTGACGCGTGATGGCGTCCTGGCGCGCCCTGTTGTAGTACAGGTTCAGATCCGAGATCATCTGCCGCGCGTTTGTCGTCGCGTTGTCCATAGCCATATGCCGCGCGGCGTGCTCGCAGGTCGCCGACTCGACGATCGCCTGATATATCATTATCTCGGCGTACTTCGGCACGAGGTAGTTGAAGACCTCGGCGACGGACGGCTCGTATTCGACGTACTTCCCCGCGGCGGGAACCTCGGGATCGGGTTCAATCTCGATCGGAAGCAGGCGCGCGGCGACGACGCGCTGTTCAATGGGCGACCTGAACGAGGTGTAGACGAGCGTGATCTCATCCACCTTGCCTTCATCGTAGAGGTCTATGATCGGGCGCGTTATGTCGTGTGTCTCGAGGAAGGATATGCTCTCAGGCGGCCGCACGTGCTCGTCGAGTATCTCGTAGCCACGTCTTCTGAAGTAGTCGCGGCCTTTGCCGCCCACGGCGACGATGGCGGGTTTGCCCTCCGCTGTGCGCATCTCAGCTTCGGCCTTCTTGAGCACGTTTGTGTTGAAGCTGCCGGCGAGACCCCGGTTGCTCGTTATGACCACGTAGCAGGGGGCGACGGGTTTTGCGTCCTTGTCCGTGAGCAGATACTTCGTCGGTATCTCGTCCGCGCTCTGAAAGATGTCCTGTATCGATTCGGTGACGAAGTGGAAGTTCTCGCGCGTCGCGTCGAGCGCGCCGCGGGCTCGGCGTAGCTTCGCGACGGAGACGAGCTTCATCGCGTTTGTGATATGCTCGATGCCCGTGATGCTCCGAACGCGCTTTTTTATATCCTGTATGTTGCCCGCTCCCGCCACGTCTTATTCTTCCCTCTTCAAAAACTCCGCCTTGTACTCTTCTATGCCCTTCCGCAGAGAGGCTTCGGCCTCTTCGGTGAGTTGGCCTGTCTCCACGATCGTCTTCGCGACCTTGGGGTATTGCGCGTCGATGAACGGGTACAGCCCCTTCTCGAAATCGTCTATCAGACGCGGATCCACATCGTCGAGGTATCGCTCCACGGCGGCGAAGAATATCATGACCTGATGCTCGACGGCCACGGGACTGTACTGCCGCTGTTTGATGATCTCCATGAGGACGATGCCGTGGTCGAGACGCGCTTTGGTCTCCTTGTCGATGTCCGAGCCGAACTGCATGAAGCCCGCGAGTTCGCGGTACTGTGCGAGTTCGAGCTTGATCGCGCCGGCGACCTTTTTCATGGCCTTTATCTGCGCGTTGCCGCCGACGCGCGATACGGATATACCCACGTCCACGGCGGGGCGCTGACCCGAGAAGAACAGGTCGGACACCAGGAATATTTGGCCATCCGTTATCGAGATGACGTTCGTCGGTATGTAGGCCGATACGTCGCCCGCCTGCGTCTCTATGATGGGCAGAGCCGTCAGCGAGCCGCCACCGTTCTCTTCGGAGAGTTTTGCCGCGCGCTCTAGCAGGCGCGAGTGTAGGTAGAAGATGTCGCCGGGATAGGCCTCGCGTCCGGGGGGCCGCCTGAGCAGCAGCGACATGGCGCGGTAGGCCACGGCGTGCTTCGACAGATCGTCGTATATGATGAGGACGTCGCCTCCCTTGTACATGAAATACTCGCCCATCGCGCAGCCCGCGTAGGGTGCGAGGTATTGCATAGGCGCGACCTCGCTCGCCGTGGCCGACACGACTATCGTGTAGGCCATGGCGCCCGCGCTTTCGAGCTGGTTCACCATCTGCGCGACGGTCGACTTCTTCTGGCCTATCGCGACGTAGACGCAGACGACGTCTTTGCCTTTCTGGTTCAGTATCGTATCGACGGCTATCGCCGTCTTGCCCGTCTGCCTGTCGCCGATGATGAGTTCACGCTGTCCCTTGCCTATCGGTATCATCGAGTCGATGGCCTTCAGCCCCGTCTGAAGAGGTTCGTAGACGGATCGTCTCGCGAGTACGCCTGGCGCAGGATGTTCGACTTCCCTCGTATCCGCCGCGTGGATCGGACCCTTGCCGTCAAGCGGGTGTCCGAGCGAGTTCACGACGCGCCCGACGAGAGCCTCGCCGACGGGGACTTCGATAACGCGGCCCGTGGGCTTGACGATGTCGCCTTCCTTGATATGGCTGTCGGAACCCATGATGACGACGCCGACGTTCTCCTCCTCGAGGTTCAGGGCCATCCCGTAGGTTTCGCCCGGGAACTCGAGAAGCTCCCCGGCCATACATCCCGTCAGACCGAAGACGCGCGCGATGCCGTCGCCGACCTGTATGACGGTTCCGAACTCCGAAACGTCGAGTTCGGACTTGTAGTTTTTGATCTGTTCGCGGATAACCGCTGATATTTCTTCGGGCCTGAGTTGCATGGTATCACTTGTCCTTTTTTCCGTATATGTCCCTATATGCGGCTTATCGCCCTCCCTCGTCGGCAGCGTAGCGTGTGCTTCAACGTGCGCGTCCTTCTCGTTCGGGCTACTGCGCCGCATCCGCGAAAAAAGTCTCGCGTGATACAGCGCATGATTGACATGTATTTATCATCTAACGGCTCATTATCTTGTCCCTCAGATCGTCGAGTTTGCTTCGCACGCTCGCGTCGATGAGCTTGCCGTTTATATATATCCGCACGCCCCCTATGAGGTTCGGATTCACGATGGCCTCGAGTTTTACGTTCCCGCGCAACAGTTTGCCCGTCTCCTCCTCAAAGCGCGCGATCCTGTCCTTCGTCAGTTCCACCGCGGACTCTATCGTGCCCTGCATTACGCCTTCGGCCGCATTCGCCTTTTTTTCAAACGCTCTGGCGACGCCCTCGAAACTTCCCACGCGCCGCTTATCCATGAGCACGTACAGAAAATTCAACAGCTCCTGCGGCACTCTGCCCGCGAAGACCTTCGCCGCTATCTCCTTGCGCTCGCGTGGAGAGATGGACGGCATACGCAGCAGCAGGAAGAACTCAGGCTGCTTCTTGAAGGAGTCCGCAATCATCCTGACGGCCGCGACGAACTCGTCCGTCTTACCGAGATCCGCCGCCGCTTCGTACAGCGCCTCACCGTATACGTCGTTGACGGTTAGATTTTCCACGCTCTGCTCTCTGCTTCCTTCAGCACATTGTCAACGATGGCCTGCTGCCCCGCCGGGTCGAGCTGTTTCTCGATGATCTTTTCAGCCGCGTACACCGCGAGCAGGCCTATCTGCTCGCGCATCTCCGTCAGCGCGCGCTCCTTCTCGGTCTCTATCTGCTCGCCCGCGCGGCGCGCGATGTCGCGCGCCTTCTCCTCGGCGCGCTCGATGATCTCCTTCGAGTTTTCGTCGGCCTGTCGCTTCGCCTCCGAGAGCATATCCCGCCGCTCGGATTTGATGTCCGCTATCATCGCGTTGTACTCCTCGAGCCGCGCGCTTGCGATCCTGTTCGTCTCGGCCGCGTTGTCGAAGCCGTCGATGATCTTCTGCTCGCGGGTCTGCATGAAGGCCCTCAGCTTCCCCCAGAAAAACTTCCTGAGGATGAGGATCAGCACGATGAACGTAGCCATGACCATGAAGAAGGTCGCGTCAAAGCCTATAAGGGGCTGCACCAATTCTATTTTTGCTGCAATCATATCTTTGCCTTAATCAACACGCATGTCGCCCGCATCCCGTACGATAATTTTAACGTTATCCGTCGGTTCGTCCGTGGGCGTTTTGCCGTTTGTAGCGTTGGTCAGAGTTTGCCGACGAGCGGATTGGCGAACACGAGGATGATCGCGATGATGAGCGCGAAGATGACCGATGTCTCCGTCATGGCGAGTCCTACGAACATCGTCGTCATGATGTCGCCCTTGGCCTCCGGCTGACGCGCTATGCTCTCGAGCGCCTTGCCCGTGGCGATGCCCTGGCCGATGCCGACGCCGAAACCGACGATCATAGCTATTCCCGCGCCAAGAGCGGACAGGCCGAGTACAAACGCCTCCGGTGATATTCCTGATAAGTCCATAATATGCCTCCTTCTAAAACTATTACTCTACATTCCCTTTCGAGGAATGAGGTTTTCTCCCAACCCGCGAAGCGCACGGCTCTTATCTGCGCGGCGCTCGCGATATCCGTCCCGCGACGAGTCCCTTTACGCGCTCCGCTCAGCCCCGCGGACTTCGCTGTAGTCCGCGCCGCCTATGAACAGGTCGTTTTCTACCTCGCCGTCGGGCGTCTTCTCCGTACCCGGGTCGTCTTCCTCATCGTACGCGCCGGGGCGCGCGACGATGGCCTTCGCGATGAACGACATCGTCAGCATCGTGAACACGAAGGCTTGCAGTACCGGCTCGAAGATATCGAAAAACGCGTTCAGAGGCAGAGGTAGCGCGATCTGAAGAAACGGTAAAGGCAGGTGAAGCGTGTGCAGGGAGAGCGAGTGAAGACCCTCCATCGCAAGTTCCATGATGATGACGCCCGCGAGGATGTTGCCGAAGATACGAAAGCTGAGGCTGATAGGGAACGTAAATTCCTCCATGATCTTGATCGGCACCATGAACGGGAACGGTTCCGCAAAATGTTTTAAATAGTGACCGAATCCGCCCGAGCGTATCGCGCTCGCCTGTATCAGGATGAAGACTATCGAGGACATAGCGAAGGTCGTGTTCATGTCGGCCGTTATGGGGCGGAAGCCGAGCAGGCCGAGCGCGTTGCCAAACAGCAGGAACAGGAACAGCGTACCTATATACGGGGCGAAGGACAGGTTGCGCTTGCCCATCGTATCGTGAACGAATTTGTACACGTATTCGACGATGAGTTCGGCTGCGGCCTGAAGCCCTTTCGGGTAGCGATCGAGTTTTCTTACGGAGAGGAGCGCGAATATGATGATGCCTATCGCCACGATGACGGCCCATATTGTCGTCTCCGTGATGACGACGCCGTCGAGCGGGCCGCCGACCACACGAAATATCACCCTCGCGCCGAGTCCCTCGCTCATAGATGTCCGCTCCCCTTCGGCCCCTCGCCGTCACGGTTCTTTGCGTCCACGACGCGTATGGCCGCGAGTTTTCGGAATCTTCGGTGCGTCATGTATACGCGCCCCTTCGAAGCCGCTTCCATGTAAGAGCCGCGCATGAAGACGTAACGCAACGCGCCGTCCGCGCCGCGCATGTGAGGTTCATATATATATTCCCTTTTTTCGGAGGCCGCGACTGACGACGACAGACCGCGCGCCCTGCGCAGCTTCGGCAACGCCGTGTTTTGAAAGATGATCGCGAGGGGAGCGGTCAGACAGCCCACCGCCGATCCTACGCCGGACCACAGCCCGAACATCGCCGTAGCGACTGCCATGACTCCAAAGTAGATGAGAAACCGCAGGGCTATGCCCGCGAAGGCCGCGCCCCGGCTGCCCGTGTCCGCCGCGCGCTCCGTCAATCGGTAGACCGCCGCAAACCCGACCATTGTCGCACCCGTGCCGCATATGAGACCGAACGCGAACGGGAGCCACCGTCCCGAGACCGTGAGCGGCAAAGTCGCTGTCGCCGCTACCGCGCAAATTATGGCGGTGAATTTGAAAGTTCCTTTTATCGATATGGTCATCTGTTTTCGGCCATTCCCGAGCCGCGTTCCGCATAGACCCGCTGTTATCCAATAAAAATCCGGACGCTATAGTTTTTCATTATATAACATTCTCCCGGAGGTTGTCACGAATTTTTTCAGAATTATTTCCTTACGTTCCACTTCCATATGAGCACGATGATGAACAGGATCGCGACGCAGAAGAGGAAAATTGATTCGAGGTAGAGGTTGCGGCTCAGAAGGATGGCCGCGACGCCCATGACGCTCGTGATGCCGTAGAGCATGACGACCGTGCGGCGCTGGCCCATCCCGATACTGGACAGTTGGTGGTGCAGGTGTCCCTTGTCGGCGACGAGTATTGACCGGCCTCCCAGGATTCTGCGGAACACGGCGAAGATGACGTCGAACAGCGGTACGCCAAGTACGACGACGGGTACGATGATCGCGACGATGGTGGCGTTCTTCGCCTGTCCCGTGGCCGACACGGCCGCGAGCATGAAGCCGAGGAACATGGCGCCCCCGTCGCCCATGAAATTCTTGGCGGGATAGAAATTGAACGGCAGGAAGCCGAACGCGGAGCCGCCTATAGCGCACATGCCGAAAGTTATATCGTAGTAGCCTTTCAGATAGCCCGCATAGGCGATGGCGAGCGAAGATATGCCCACGACGCCCGCCGCAAGTCCATCCATGCCGTCAATGAGATTTATCATGTTCACAATGGCGACTATCCAGACGACGGTGATGACGAAGCTTATCGCCAGGTTTTCGGCCGTGCCGCCGATGAGGTCGATCCCAAGAAGTTTGATGGTGTCGATGCGGACACCGAGGGCGAAGGCGACGGCCGCGGAGACTATCTGCAAGGCGAGTTTGATGATCGGCCGCATACCGCGCACATCGTCGACGACGCCGGCCACGAATATGATGGCGCCGCCCGCAATCAGTCCGTTTATCTTATCCGCGGGAGCGCCGCCGTAATCCTTGAGCAGGAACGCCGACTGAAAAAAATCGTTCTTGATGAGCAGGAGCGTGACGACGACGCCCGCGAAGATGGCCATGCCGCCGAAGCACGGCACGGGTCGCTCGTGCATCTTGCGCTTGTCGTTCGGCACATCGATGGCGCCGATACGCCCGGCCACGCGCATACTCACGGGCGTGAGCGCGAAGGCGACGGCGAAGGGTATGACGATGCACGTCAAAGTTATCAGTCGTAAAATTTCTATCTCGGTCATATGTGTTCCATGTTGACTATCTTCAACCCCGCTTCATCGAGGATCTCCACGGCGAATTCGTCGGGATATCCCTCGTTTACGATGATCTTGCGTATACCCGCGTTAATTATCATCTTCGCGCATATGACGCACGGCTGGTGCGTAATATATATCGTCGCGCCTTCGATGCTCTGACCCGAGGTCGCGGCCTGTATGATGGCGTTCTGCTCGGCGTGAAGCGCGCGGCACAACTCGTGACGCTCACCGGACGGCACGCCGAGCTTCTCACGCAGGCAGCCGCCTTTTTCGTCGCAGTGGGCGATGCCTTTCGGCGCCCCGTTATAGCCCGTCGCAACTATCTGCTTGTCACTCACGATGACGGCGCCGACTTTGCGTCTGAGGCAGGTCGCCCGCTCGGAGGTCAATTTCGCGATGCTCATAAAATACTCGTCCCAACTCGGCCTTTTCATAGTAAAAAATCCTTTCCTCGGCGCTTGCCGCTGGTAAAGCGTCTGTGGTTCCTTTCAGACGCCTGCGGCATCTTTGGCGTGCGCCGCCCCCCGCGTATGGGTCTTCCCTTACCCTGTTTCCTTCTATCGTATTTTCTCCCTCAGCAACGTGATCATCTCCGGCGTCGTGCCGCAGCATCCGCCGACGAAACGCACGCCCGATTTTATCATCTCAAGCGCGCCGTCCGTAAAATCCTCGGGCGTCATGTCGTAGTATACGTTTGTCCCTTCCATGCGCGGCTGTCCCGCGTTCGGCTGGACGAGGACGGGTATGTCTCCCGCCGCGGCGACCAGAGCCTCGGCCGGAGGGATCATCTCGTACGACCCGAGCGAACAATTCGCGCCGACCGCGTCCGCTCCCGCTTCTATGGCCGCCTTCGCGAATTCCTCGGGCGACACGCCCATGAAAGTGCGGCCCCCGCTTCCGAAGGTCATCGAGCATATGACGGGTAGATCGGTCTCGGCCTTGACCGCGGTGATGGCATCTATAGCTTCAGCGAGATCAGACATCGTTTCGATCAGCACGAGATCCGCACCCTCGCTCGCGCCGGCGCCCGCCGCGCGGGCGAACATCTCGACGGCGTCGTCATGCGTCAGGCTGCACGTGAGTCCGATGATGTCGCCTATGGGTCCTATGTCGAGTGCCGTGTATATCTTCCTGCCCGTGGCTGCGCCGCCCTCGGCCATGGTCTGCGCGGCGGATTTTTTGGCGAGCCTGACTCCCGCGCGAAGGGCTTCCTCTTCGGCGACGGGATCGCCCCGGTCGGAAAAGCTTTCGCCGATGTGTACGCCGAAGGTGTTTGCCGTGATGATATCGCAACCCGCCTCGATATTGCGCCGGTGTATGTTCGCCACCACATCGGGCGCGTCTATGTTCGCGCGCTCGGAACTCTCTCCGGCGGGCAGGACGCCCGCCGCAATGAGCGCTGTCCCCATCGCGCTGTCGAAGAGAACGGTCTTATCGTATTTTTTATCGAACAGTTCCTTTGCCATGCTTCCTGCTTTCACTTGTATGTCTATTCGTATCAGGTCTGTACGTCGCTTGCCGGCGTGTCGCCCGTGGAGGCGAACGCCTGTAGCGGCGTGTCCTTTCCCTTCTCTATGCTTCGTCGCGTCAGATCGAATATCGGGTCGGGTTCGAAAAACTTGTGCCGGCTATCGGCGAGATCCTTCGCGGACAGCGGCTTCGCGAACAGGTAACCCTGAAAATAGTCAGCGCCGTTTTTCATCAACTCCCGCATCTGCTCGGACGTTTCGACGCCCTCGGCAATGAGCTTCATGTCCGCGGCGTGCGCCAACTCAACGAGCACGTACGAGAGGAACTGCTGGTATTCGTCCACGACGATGTCGTCGATGAATTGTTTCTCCGTCTTCAGTATCCCGACGGGCATGAACTTCAGATTGTTGAAGTTCGAGTAGCCCGTGCCGAAATCGTCGAGCGCTATTTTTATGTCGAGCGTGCGCAGCCGCTCTATGATGGTCTGCGAGTAGCCCCCGTCGTCGACCTCCTCGCTTTCCGTTATCTCAAGCGCGAGATTGCAGCCCGGGAATCCGTGTTTCTGCAGAGCCATGAGCACCTTGGAGACCAGACTCTCGTCCGACATCTGGAGAGGCGAAAGGTTGACATCCAGGAAGAAGCCGTCCTGCTCGTGCAGTTTCAGATCGGCGCACACGCCTATCGCCTTGTCGAGCACCCACTGGCCTATCGTATTGATGAGTCCTGTCTGTTCGGCCATCTTGATGAACACGAGCGGCGGTATGCGCCCGAACTCAGGGCTGTTCCACCGCGCGAGGGCCTCGACGCCTTGCCACACGCCCTTTTTCGGGTCGACTATAGGCTGGAAAAACACATCGAACCCCTTCATGCCATTCGTCACGCTGTTCTTCAAGCTGATCTCGAGTTCGATGTTCTTCTTGAGTATGCGATCCATCTCACGGTCGTAGACGGCGACCGTGCCGCTCTCCTTCGAGATGTGCAGCGTGCGCTCGATGATGGACAGTATCTGCGCGGGGTTTTCAAACCCCGTGCGCCCGTCTATGACGCAGAGGGAGACGTGCGTCGTGATGAAAGCCTCGTCGTCTAGGGTTCCCACGTCCCATGGCTCCTGAAACCGCTCGGATATGCGGTCGGCGAGTCCGCTCGCGCTCATGATGTCGGCGTTGTCCAAAAGTATGCAGAACTGATCGCCCTCGACGCGGTACACCTCAAAGCCCGCGAGGTCGAAGCGCCGTATCCACTCGACGACCTTTTTCAGCAGGATGTCCGTAGGCGCGCGTCCGTAGGCGTCGTTGATGTGGCGCAACGATATATAATCGAAGGCTATAATGCAGTAATTCCCTTCGGATCGTTCCGACAGATCTTTTTCGAGTTTGGTCTGGTTCGGTATGCCCATTTGCCGGTCGTAATAGGCGAGTTGCAGCAGTTCCTCGCGGAGCAACCGTTCGTTGCTCTCGTCCGTGAGCGTGATGATGTGAGCGAGGCGACCGTCCACCCAATCGATAACCCGCGCCGTCACCCTTCCGTAGATGCCGAGCGTCGGATTGTACGCCTCGCTCGAGTGCGGGTTCAGGTCGAGCCTGTCTTCCTCGTCTATTTCGAACGAACGCGGACAGAACGGGCATCGTCCCTCTCCGGGGCCCATGACAAACTCCCAGCATTTCGCGCCTTCCATGCGGTCGCGCGCGACGCCCAGGTTGCGCGCATAGTATTCGTTCACCATGAGTATCTCGTCCGTGTGATAGTCCACAACGTAGATATACACGGCCGCCGAGTCCACAAAGGCGCGCGGCGCTTGAGTCTGATCGTATATTCCCGCCAAAATAGTTCGCTCTCCTAAATATTATCTAATAATAAACACGCTCGAGATACAGCCCTCCGGCCGGAGCCGTGTGTCCCGCGTTAGCCCTGTCGCGCGATTCCAGAGCAGCAGTCACACTCCCTGGCTCGCGCGAGCCGAGTCCGACCTCGACGAGCGTACCTACGATGATGCGGACCATGTTGTACATGAATCCCACGCCCACGACGCGCACCTCCGTTTCACGCACCGTTCCTCCCTTCGTGTCCTCCGCGTTACGCTGGGATATGCCGATTGCTGTGATGGTTCTGACGGTATCGTTTTCTCCCGCTCCTCCCTTGGTGCGGAAAGCGGAAAAATCATAGGTTCCGACGAGACGTTTTGCCGCCTCTTCCATCTTACTCTTATCCGGACTTTCATTCAACAAATAACGGTAGTTTCGCAGAAAAATATCCGGCTCAGGACTCGCTGCTATGCGGTACAGATAGGCCTTGCCGCGCGCGTCGAAACGGGCGTGAAAACCTTCGGGAACGTCGGTGGCGGCAAGCACGCGCGCATCCTCGATCAGGTTGTTCACGGCTCTCGGTATGCGCTCCGTAGGGATGCCGAAGTCCCCCGCGAACGAGACGGCCTGCCCGAGGGCGTGTACGCCCTCGTCCGTTCGCGAAGCTCCGTTCAGTTTGATCTCCCCGCCGCAGACGCGGGAGAGAGCCTGCCCGAGTACATCCTGCACGGTGCGGACGCCCGGCTGTACCTGCCAGCCGTGGAACGCGCTGCCGTCGTATTCGACCGTCATCAGCACGTTCCTGTTCATTTCGCTTCTTTCGTTCTTTCTGTGGTGAGGAGCGTCAGCCCGATTCGCCACGCGCCGCCGTCTTCATCGTCGTACGCGAAGCTGTCCACCGACCACGCCGCCTCGCCCTTCTCTAGTCCTCTCATGAACGCGATGCCCGCGCTGTATCCTCCGCGCGCACTCACAGAATATCTTAGGTCAGAAACCGACGGAAGAATAGAGAGGGGGTTTTCCTCAACTTCCTCTATCGAAACGTCTTCCGTCCGCATCCCCGCTTTGGCGGCCTCTTCGAGCACGTAATCGTCCACCGCGTCGGGAGATAGCCCCAGACGCCTTTCGTGCGCGTCGATCTCAGTCTCGGCTTCGCTCATTTTTTCGTCGAAGGCCTGCGGGTCGCTTTTTATTTCCGCGACATCCTCCGCGTCGCGTTCCGCCGTCATTCTGCCGGCGTGCGCGGCTGCGAGCCGATCCTCAAACTCGGGCTTTATCAGGTTGAAGTAAAGGAGAGCGAGGGTCGCGAGGACGACGAGGATGCCTATTTTTATCCTTCCGTAACGCGTATCTTTCATCTAAAACGCGCCTCCTTCATCGTCAAACGAATAGTACGCCACCTGTACGGTGAGACGCCACGCTTCTGCACCGCCTTCTTCGACATTCACGCGAGTGCCCTTTTCGCTGACGCTCATGCGGCGGCTCTCGTTGACAAGCCGAGCCTTCTCCACGAAGGCTTCGGGGTTCGTCGTCGTGTATTCGACGACGAGTCCGTCCGCGTCCTCAAGCGCTATCGCGCCTACGACACCGTCGTTCAGCAGGTTGGCGTTCAGATATGCGAGCAGTTCCCCGTATCCCGTTTTATACCCGGCGAGCGGACGTTTCTCTTCGTTCACGGAGGAGAGCAGATAGTCCGGTTTCAGGGATTGTTCTATCAAGATATCCTCCTCACGAACTTCTTCCAGACGCTTCTGCAGATCGCGGGACTTTTGGAGCATTTCGTAATAGCGCTCGTTGTCGCCGCTGACGTTCGCGATATAGCGGGAAGTCTCCGCTTCCGCGCGGGCAGCCTGCACGGGCGGGAGCAGGACGACAAAGGCGGCGACGGCGACGGCGCAGGCGCAGAGGACGGCCGTCACGCGTCCGAACCTGCGATTTTCGCGGCCTCCGTAGGTGAGATCCGGCAGGGATGGGTCGGATTGCCCTGGGTTCGCGAGGGACGCGTAGGACGCGTAGACCACCAAGTATCCGTGTTTTTTTAACCCCTTCGCGAGTTTCTCGAGGAAATCGTAGCGCGCGCCGTACACGGCGCACGTCATGAGACCGTCCGAAACACCGAGTTTGACATCCTCGATGATGTACGAGGGCGCCTCATCTCCGAGCGCCCGGTCTATGGCGATGTTCCTCTGTACGGCGCGCAGATTCGAGGCGTCCGGGTTGACCTTGTATTCTTCGTAGAAGGCAGCGCCCGTTCCGAGAAGCAATCCGACGCCGCCCCTTTCCACGCCGCATCGCGCGAGGCTTGACGCGACGAAATCGGCGAGCGCGCCGCCGTCCTCGATGTTCCCCTCGCCGTCCAGGAGCGTTTCGGGCAGAGAAAACCCGCGCGGTTTCGGGACATCCGCGTCGTTCCGACCGCTCTTTGTCACCCCCACTACGCCATCACCTATCGTGACCCATGCGTTCTTACTGCCTGTCTTTAGTATGGATAATATCATCGCGTAAAACCATAGCATAGAGTTTCTCATCATGTGTCGTGGACGACGGCGGATTCGCGTCGTCGAGCAGCGCGTTCGCCTCCGCCTCGGCGATGATCTTCACGCCGAGCCGCTTCGCGTTCTTGTTTTTCGATGAGGCGGAATGGATATCGTTATTGATCAAGTAGTCCGTCTTTGCGCTGATCGCGTCCGTAACCTTGCCTCCCGCGCTCTCTATGCGCGTTTTCAGTTCAGCGCGGTTCGCGTAGGTGTGAAGGCTGCCTGTGATGACGAAGGTGAGTCCGCCAAGCGGCCCCGCCCCGCCGTTTTTTTCGCTGACCTCGCCCGGGTCGAGCTTCACGAGGGAGAGTATTTCATCGGCCATGCGGCGATTGCGCTCGTCAGCCCACCACTTCGTGTAGCCGTCGGCGAGCACGGCGCCGATGCCGTCCACCTGTATGAGTTCGTCGTACGACGCGTTTGTCGTCGCTTCCCAGTCCCCTCCGAACGCTTGGCAGACGACGCGCGCGTTAGCGGCGCCGATGCCGGGTATGCCGAGACTGTTCAACAACCTCACCCGACTGACCTTCGCTCTGACAGCGTCTGTAGCGGCGATGAGGTTCTCGTAGGACTTCTCGCCGAGGCCCTCCATTTCAACGATGGCGTCCCTGTGTTCGGAGAGGCGGAAGATGTCGGCAAATTCACGAATGAACCCTGCCGATATGAATTTTTCGAGCGTGGATTCAGACAGCCCTTCTATGTTCATCGCCGACCTGCCTACGAAATGCGTGAACGACTTCAACTTCTTCGCGGGACAGTCGGGGTTCGGGCAACGCAACGTTTTGACGCCGTCCGTGTCCTTTAGCTCCGTGGCCGCGCCGCAGACCGGGCAGGCGGCGGGCGGGCGTTCCGTTCCGCTTCGCGTCAGGTTCTTCGCTATCTGCGGGATGATCATATTCGCCTTGTAGACGCGGACGACGTCGCCCGCGCCTAAGGCGAGCTCCTCCATGATGCTGATGTTGTGGACGCTGGCGCGGCTGACCGTCGTGCCCTCTATGTCTACGGGGTCAAAGACGGCGATGGGGTTGATGAGTCCCGTGCGTGAGGCGCTCCACTCGATGTGGCGCAGCGTCGTATCGGCCAGTTCGTCGGCCCATTTGAAAGCTATCGCGTCGCGCGGAAACTTCGCCGTCCTGCCGAGACTCTCGCCGTAGGCGATGTCGTCGAAGGTGAGCACGAGTCCGTCCGACGGCAGGTCGCTCCGCGCGGCGCGGTCCGCGAAGTTCTCCACCTCGCCTTCGACGGTCGCGGCGTTCACCTTGCGGTAATCGACCGTCTCGAAGCCCTGCGTTTTCAGAAACCGCATCTGCTCCTCGCGGGATGTGAACTTCACGTCCGAGGCGACGAGCGCAAAGGCGTAAAAGCGTACGCGCCTCTCAGCGGTGACCGTGGGGTCGAGCTGGCGTACGCTGCCGCTCGCGAGGTTTCGCGGGTTCTTGAATTTTGTATCAACATCCTCTATCGCGTCGTTTATCTTTGTGAAATCGGAGTAGCGGATGATGGCTTCGCCGCGCAGCAGCAGGTCGCCGCCGTAAGGTATGCCGAGCGGCACGTTCGCGATGTTCCTCGCGTTGTTCGTGACGACCTCGCCGATCTCGCCGTCGCCGCGCGTGACCGCCTTCGAGAGCTTCCCTCCGTCGTACGTGAGCGCTATCGTCAGGCCGTCGAGCTTCCACGAAAGCAGGCCGTCTCTGTCCGCGAGCCAGACCGCGAGTTCGGCGGGGTCCTTCGTCTTTTCAAGAGAAAGCATGGGTGCGGCGTGGACTTCTTTCGCGAGTTCGGACGCGGGTTCGTAGCCCACCCTCTGCGTGGGACTGCCCGCGAGCGTGACGCCCGTTTCGGCCTCGAGCTCGGCGAGTTCGTCGTAGAGCCGATCGTACTCGATGTTTGGCATGATCTCGCGGTTCTCGCCGTAATAAGCTCTGGACGCGTCGGTGAGCAGTAGCGCGAGTTCATTCATGCGCGCGAGTTTATCTCCCTGCGCGGGCTTGCCTATCGCGTTGTTTGTATCGACCGTGTTCATCATATTATTTTATCATAGAACCCCTTACCGCCGATTTTTTCAGCCGCGCGGCAAGACTTTGCAACGCGGTTTCGGCGACTGTCCCGGGTATTCTTATCGGCTTTGCGTACTTCAGGTCACTACCCGTTCTTTTCGCGCGATGCCGTCTGCGCCGCCCTGTCGCGCGGTACTATATATATACCCCGTGCGGCAATCGCACAAAACCTACCGAGCCGATAATAATTTCTCGTATAATACGACCGGAATCGCGCGGCGCGGGTCGCGTCGTCGGCGGATCATGGGGCGGACATGAATCGAAATCCTGGTTCAGATTTTCTCCAGCGGCGCGAGATCGGCCGCGAGACGTTTTTTCCCCGCGGCGCCGAACATGACGGTGACCACGCGGCCGTCAAACTCGAGGACGAGTCCATCGCCGAACTTGGGATGGCGCACCTCGTCGCCGATGGTGAACGATACGCTTCCGGCGCGGCCGCCTTCGTCGTCGCGCCTGTGTGCGGTCGCGACCTCGCGCCTGATCTGGTCGATTCGGTCGAAGGGGCGAAATATCTCCGCCGAGGAGTAGCCGTCCTGCGGCCCCATGGCCTCGTGGAAGTAGCCCGTCGTGTCTGAACCTATCTTGTCCGCGCCCTCGAGAAAGTCCTCGTCTATCTCTCTGAGAAAACGCGACTCTACGGTCTGGTCGCGGCGTCCGTACAGCGTTCGCTGTTTCGCGCGCACGAGGTAGAGCCGCTCCATCGCGCGCGTCATGCCGACGTAGCAGAGCCGACGCTCCTCGTCCACGCCGCCGGGCTTCTCGGCGGTGCGTCCCGACGGGAAAAGCCCGTCTTCCATGCCGGGCATGAAGACGACGGGGAATTCGAGTCCCTTCGCGCTATGCAGCGTCATGAGCGTGACGGCGTTCTCCGAACGGTCGTGATTGTCGATGTCCGAGATGAGCGCTATCTTCTCCATGAACTCGGCGAGCGTGATGTTCGGATCCTCCGCCTCATATTCCAGTATCACGGTCTTGAACTCGAGTAGGTTTTCTATCCGGCTCTCGGCCTCAACCGTGTTCTGCGCTTCAAGCGCGGGTAGGTAGCCCGTGTCGATCATGAGACCGTCGTATATCTCGGATATCCCATGGTCGCCGTCCGCGTATCGCTTGATCGCGAGTTCCATGTTTATGATCGATTCGCGCGCGCGCGCGGACAGACTCATCAGCGCGTCCTCGTCGGCGAAGGCTTCAAAGAGGCTCTGTTCGCTCGCGTCCGCGTAGGCTCTGACCTTCGCGAGGCTCTTCTCGCCGACACCGCGCTTCGGCTCGTTGATCACGCGCGCCAGAGCCAGATCGTCCGAAGGATTTTGCACGAGCCGCATATACGAGAGCAGATCCTTGATCTCCTTGCGATCGTAGTACCTGACGCCGCCGAGCACACGGTAAGGTATTTGCGCGACGGAGAGCGCCTCTTCGAACGTGCGCGACTGCGCGTTCGTGCGGTAAAGTATCGCCATGTCGCGGTAATTGTAACCGTCGCCGGCCAGGCTCGCTATCTCGCGCGCGACGTAGCGCGCCTCGTCCCGCTCGTCCCAGGTCTCTTCGAAGACTATTTTGGCGCCGCCCTCGCGATCCGTCCACAGCTCCTTGCTCTTGCGCGAGGAATTGTGCGCGATGACCGAGTTCGCGCCGCCGAGGATGTTCGCGTTCGAGCGGTAGTTTTGCTCGAGCTTGACGACCTTCGCCCCCGGAAAATCCTTCTCGAAGTTCAGTATGTTCGTGATGTCCGCGCCGCGCCACTCGTAGATGCATTGGTCGTCGTCCCCGACGACGCATATATTGCCGCGCTCCCCGGCGAGCAGTTTGACGAAGCGGTACTGCATGGGATCCGTGTCCTGATACTCGTCGACCATGATGTAACGGAACCTGCGGCGGTATTCCTCGAGAGTTTCGGGGCTCTGCTCGAGGAGAAAGACCGCGCGCATGATGAGGTCGCCAAAGTCCATTGCGTTGTTGCTTTTCAGCGTGTCCTCGTAGAGGCGGTACACGGCGGCGAGACCCTCGTGCAGGATGGACTCCGAGGGCTCGGACTCAAAATCCGAGGCCGTCCGGCCTTTCTCCTTGCACTTGCTGATCACGCTCAGGACGTAGGCGGGGGCGTATCTCTTCTCGTCGAGGCCGAGCTGCTTCACGCAGTTCCTCGCCACCACCTTCTGATCCGTCGGGTCGTAGACCGTGAAGTCCGAGCGGTAGCCGATGAGGTCGGCGTGCCGCCTGAGCACGCGCAGACAGGCCGCGTGGAAGGTCATTATCCACATACGCACGCCCGCGCCGACGAGAGCTTCGACGCGATCGCGCATCTCCGCGGCGGCTTTGTTCGTGAACGTGACGGCGAGAATATTGTAGGGGTCAACGCCCTCGTCCTTGATGAGGTGGGCGATGCGGTGCGTCATAGTGCCCGTCTTGCCCGACCCCGCGCCCGCAAGGATGAGCAGCGGCCCCTCGGTGTGCAGCGCGGCCTCGCGCTGCATAGGGTTGAGTTTGTCCATATCCATTACGCTATTTTATCACAGAGGTCGTTCCGCCTGTGTCCAAGGAGGCCGGGGTGGGCAACGCAAGCTGTTATTCCTCAACTTGCCCGGGGCGCTCGTCGGCGTATTCGGCGGCCTCTTTCCCCGTTATATGTTCGACGTCTATTGCGACGATATGCGCTCGCTCGCAGTCGTCTATCGTCTTGCGCTTCTCCTCTTCGGGCCGGTCGCCCGAATACTTTTCGACCAAGACCTCGAAGGCTTTCCGGCGCTCGTCGCCCTCCGCGACCCTCGCCCTGCCGAAGGCGATGACGCTGCGAAAGTAGGACGTGTATTCCGCGCTCACTATCGTGTCTTCATCCACCGCCGCAAAAGATACCTTGGGGTTTCTGTCCAAGGCGTCCATCTTGTGACCGGCCTTCGCCGTGTGAAAATATATCCTGCCGTCGAGATAGACGTAATTGAGGGGGACGGCGTAAGGATAGCCCTCGTCGCCGAGGCAAGCCATGACGCCGTTCGTACATCTGTCCAAAACCGCGGAGATCTCTTCCTTCGGCAACGACTGCCTGCTCCTCTTCATTTCCCTGAACATAATTTCTCCTTCCCATCATCTCACAAAAAGTTACAATTCAGAGCAGGTCGATGAGGGTCTGAACGGTAACCGCAAAGCAAAAATTCAACCACATTAATTATATAATAATAGCCCGCCCATATGATATACTTTAGAAGTCCCCTTATTGATTCACCGATGATACGTCAGATGACATCAGGAATATCCTGGAGGAAACGAAATGCAGGAAGTCTATGAATTCTTGAAGAAGTGCAACGTGTATTACCTCGCCACCGTGGACGGCGGCAAGCCGCGCGTGCGGCCCTTCGGCACGTACCACCTCTACGGCGGCAGACTCTACATCCAGACGGGCAAGTCCAAGGACGTGTCCAAACAGTTGCTCGCGAACCCAAACGTCGAGATAAGCGCCTTCGACGGCGAGAGCGGCGCGTGGATAAGGATAGCCGCGACGGTCGTCGACGACCCGCGCGTCGAAGCTATACAGTCGATGCTCGACGCCTTTCCCATGCTGGAGGGGCGCTACGCGGCCGACGACGGCAACACGCAGGTGCTCTGGCTCAAGGACGCGACGGCGACCATCGAGTCGTTCAGCGGAGAGAAGAAGGTCGTCAACTTCTGAATCATATGCAATATGTCCTGCTGTTTCTCGAAGGGATCATCACCTTCATATCGCCCTGCCTTTTGCCCATGCTGCCCATCTACCTCTCCTATTTCGCGGCGGGCGAAACGGACAGACGGAAGACCCTCATAGGTTCGCTCGGCTTCGTCCTCGGCTTCACCTTGATCTTCGTCGCGATGGGCGCCTTCATGGGAACCTTCGGTAGGTTGCTGCGCGACTACGCGACGATCCTGAACATCGTGACCGGCGCGGTCGTCATCGTGTTCGGGCTGAACTTCATGGGCGTTTTCAACATAGGATTCCTGAACAGATCGGGCCGGCAGATCGCGCCCGTCAAAACCCCCGGCTTCCTCTCGTCGCTGCTCTTCGGGGTCGTGTTCTCGGTCGGCTGGACCCCCTGCGTGGGCGCCTTCCTCGGCTCGGCGCTGCTGACCGCATCCCTCGGCGGCTCCCTGCCGCGCGGCGTCGCCATGCTGCTCGCCTTCTCGCTGGGTCTCGGGATCCCCTTCGTCGCGAGCGCGCTCCTGCTCGACCGGCTGAAATCCGCGTTCGACTTCATAAAAAGACACTACCGAACCATCACCATGTTGTCGGGCGGCCTGCTCATAGTCGTCGGCGTCCTGATGGCGACCGGCCGCATGGCATACTTCCTTTCGCTGTTAAGTTATTAAATAATATGTAATAATAATGGAGTGAGAGAGATATGCCATGAATAGAAAGACTAGGACATTGTTGTTGCTTGCCCTGTTCGCCTTGTTTATCGCGGTGGCCGTGTTCGCGTATAACACGCTCGGCAAAGACGTTTTGCCCGGGAATATCGCGGATGTCGCCCCGAGCGAAGGAGAAGCGGCCGGATCGGCCGAACCAGCCGGGTCGGAGCAGGAAGCGTCCGGATCGGACGGCAGCGGGGAGAGCGAAAAAACAAAGGCACCCGATTTCACGGTCACGGACGGGGCCGGAGATCCCGTGAAGCTGTCGGACCTCGCGGGCAAGCCCGTCGTGCTGAACTTCTGGGCGAGCTGGTGCCCGCCCTGCAACAGCGAAATGCCCGAGTTCGACGAGGCGTATGCGGAGATCGGAGAAGACGTGTCCTTCATGATGGTGGACCTCGTGGACGGACAACGCGAAACGAAGGAAACGGGGACGCAATACATCGAGGAGCAGGGCTTTTCCTTCCCCGTATATTTTGACACGGAGCAGGAAGCCGCCTACGCATACGGAATAACGTCCATCCCCACAACGATCTTCATAGACAAAGAAGGCTACGTGGTAACAAGCGCGCAAGGAGCCATAGACGCGGAAACCCTGCGGCAGGGGATCGCGGCGATCACCAAGTAAACCGCCCGCGCGACACGCAATCAAACAAGCTGCGGCACGTTGCCGGGGTTTTCGCTCATCTTGACCGCTTTGGCGATGACTTCCTCACGTTTGCGTTTTGCCCACACCGCATATTTCTCCGGACAGAACACCACCCATTCCCGCTCTCGGCCTCTCGTCGCGTGCCTGATGCCCTATAATAATTCATAACATTCTATAACATCCTATAATATTCTATAACATGCTATAAGAAGTTATGATAAAATATCATAAAAGACAATAGCGTTGCGTTATTTTTCAGAAAGGATGTTGTATGTTAAAAACAGACAATATATTCTCGCCGGCTTTCGGAAATCGTCCGAAGGCTTTTGTGGGGCGCGACGATGTGATTCGGGATTTCGTTGACGGAATAGAAGGTCCCTCCGGGAACAGAAAACGCGCGACCTTTTTTTCGGGGCAACGCGGAATGGGGAAAACTGCGCTGTTGTTGGAACTCGCCGCGAAAGCGGAGAAAATGGGTTTTGTGACGGCCGGAGTGTTGGCAAATAAGAGGATGTTGGATGAGATCATTCAGTTGATTCAAATAGGCGGTGCCAAATATGTGAACAAATCTTCCAAGAAAGTGAAGGCGATCAAGGTCGGCGTGCCGGGATTCTCCTTCGGCCTTACCTTTTTGGATGAAGTGAAGGAAAACTACGGGTTCCGAGTGAAACTCACCTTGCTGTGCGACGCTCTCGCGAAATGCGGCAAGGGCTTGCTGATACTGATTGATGAGGTCTATTCCGGGACGGAGGAGATACGGGAGCTCGCCGCCACCTATCAACATCTCGTCGGCGAAGGGAAGGACATCGCTATCGCCATGGCCGGACTTCCT
>JAISZM010000087.1 GCA_031269205.1 Eubacteriales Family XIII. Incertae Sedis bacterium
TCTGCAAAGGCGCGGAGTTCGAGCGTTTCTCCCACCTTCGCGTCGTAGACATGATAGGAGGCGACGCATCGATGCGGGAAGGCTGGAAATCGGCGATCTGCCGCAGAGCCGACACGCGGTCGATTCATCTCGATTCGGATTTTTTCGACATAGACGTCGCGTACCTGATCAGCTACGCAAAAGAGAACGACACGTTGGCTGAGTACGAAGATCAACGTAAAACCATAGAATCGGCCTTGATAAAAGGCGTCAATACGGTGCGAACCTCGAGCATGGGCCGCCTGTTTGACGCGGCGGCGTCGTTGCTCGGAATCCACCACGTAAACAGGTACGAAGGCGAATGCGCCATAATGCTCGAAAATGCCGCCGCCCGCGCGCTGCAAGCCGACGAAAAAAAAGCGGAAACCGCCGAACGCGCGCTGAGAACCGCGAGCGGAACACCCGAGGCCGACGCGCTCGCTCTGCGCTTTCATCGGGACGTGGCGAGGGCCGTGCTGACCGAATGCGGCAGAGCGCAAGCCGCACACAAAACGAACCGCGTCTGTCTCTCCGGCGGCGTCTTCCAAAACAAAATATTGATGGAAGAAACCCTGCGCTTGTTGCGCAATGACGGTTTCACGCCCTATTACAACATATCCGTCCCGCCGAACGACGGGGGAATAGCCCTCGGTCAAGCCTACCTGGCCATGCAGTGCCGACAAAAATAAAAATTTTTGCGTTTTATGTTTAAGCGCCTCATTATGGGGTATTAATTAAATGCAAGTTGATTCGGAAAACAACAGTACGCAGCGCTTATAAAAGTACGAAGACTCGAGTCAGGAGCGGCAGATGAGGGGACCGGGGTGACGGGTCAACCGCCTCCCCGGAAGTTCCTGCCGTTCCGTTCCATTTTTTGATATAATAACGATAAGGTTGTTGATAAGCGGGCCGCCCGCTTCGGACGAACAGAAAAACGGAGGTTAGCATGTTGACGAAGAAGATTGCCACAGATTTTACCTGGGTAGGGGTACTCGACCCCGACCTGAGGGTGTTTGACATAGTTATGAAGACGGAATTTGGAACGACGTACAATTCGTATGTGCTGAAGGGCAAGGAGAAGACGGTTCTTTTCGAGGCTTCCAAGGCGCAGTTTTTTGACGAGTGGATTGCGAAGATCAAAGAGGAAACTCCGATCGACGATATCGATTACCTCGTCGTGGAGCACTCGGAACCCGACCACTCGGGGGCGATAGAACGGCTGCTGGAACTGAACCCGGACATCGAGATAGTCGGGTCTCCGGGGGCGCTGAACTTTTTGAAGGAGATAACGAACAGGGAGATCAAGGGCCGCGCGGTCAAGTCGGGCGACGAACTCGACATCGGCGGCAAGACGCTGAAGTTCATCACGACGCCAAACCTGCACTGGCCGGACACTATATTCACCTACGTGCCTGAAATACGAACGCTCGTGACGTGCGACTGCTTCGGCACACACTATTCGGACGAGAACGTGACGAACGACAAACTGACGAATTACGAAGACTACCTGAAGTCGCTCGTCTACTATTACGATAACATCATCGGACCGTTCAAAGGTGATGTGCTTGCGGCTCTCGACAAGATAGAGGGACTCGACATAGACGTCGTCGCGACGGGGCACGGGCCCGTGCTGACGCAGAACCCGGGCGAGATCATCGAACAGTACCGCCAGTGGTCGTCGCCGAAAAATCCGAACGCTCAAAAGACGATCATCATACCCTATGTGTCGGCCTACGGCTACACGAAACAGCTCGGCGACGCCATCACCGAGGGCATCAAAGAAGCGGCCGACTTCAACGTCAAACTTTTCGATATGGTGTACGCGGATTTCGAAGAGGTCATGACGGAGATCGGTAACGCGGACGGCTTCCTGCTCGGTACGCCGACCATCGTAGGCGAAGCGCTCGAGCCGATATGGAAGATAGCGGCCTCGCTGAACGCCAAGCTGCACGGCGGCAAATACGCATCGGCCTTCGGTTCCTACGGCTGGAGCGGGGAGGGCGTGCCGCATATCATGCAGAGGCTCGCGCAGTGCAAGCTGAACGTGTTCGGCGACGGCTTCCGCGTGAGGTTCAAGCCGAGCGATGAGGATCTTGCCAAGGCGCGCGAGTTCGGGCATGACTTCGGCTCGTCCATCCGGGACGAGCGGCTCGCGGACGATTCGTTCAAGGAATGAAAAGTTATGACGTGACAATCGTAGGCGCGGGGGCGGCGGGCTTGGCCGCCGCCGTCGCTTTTTGTCGGCGCTGCGAAGGTCGCGCGCTTCTCATCGACGTGAACGACGAGGCCGGCAGGAAGATACTCGCGACGGGTAACGGCAGATGCAATCTGTCGCATGTCGCCGCGCCCGGGTGGGAGAAAACGAAGGAGTTTTTCGACAGCCTCGGCGTACTGCTGCGTACGGATGAAGCCGGTCGCGCGTATCCCTTGTCGCGGCGCGCCGACGCCGTGAGGCGCGCGCTCGTGAACGAGTGCAAAAGGCTCGGCTGCGAGTTTCTGCTTCGGACACGCGTCCTGTCGGTGAGCAGGGGGGATGAAGACGACTTCGTAGTCGAGGCCGAAAGCGCCGCGCCGCGCGCGAGGAAGTCGAAGCGAAACGACGGTTCGGACATCGGCGCGGAACGCGTTTCGTTCCGCGCGAAGCAGGTCGTAGTGGCGACGGGCGGCAAGGCCCGTCCCGAGTACGGCAACAGGGGCGACGGCTACGCCTTGGCACGCGCCTTCGGCGTTGAGGTCAACCCCATCAGGCCGACCCTCGTGCCCTTCCTGTACGCCGACGATGTCAGGGGCGAGCTGGCCGCGCTCGCGGGCGTGCGCGCGGCGGCGGATGTGAAACTGCTCGAGTCCGGCGTCGCCGGCTTTGCGGAAGCCGGAGCTTCGCCGGACGCAACGAAAAAAACGCGCGCTGAACGCGCCGTCGACGGGGTCGCGACCGAAGCGAGCGGCGAGGTTCAGTTCACGGAATACGGTCTGTCGGGTATCTGTATCTTCGATTTGAGCCGCTGCTACGAGGGGCAGGCGGCGAGCGTGAGCGTTGATCTCGCGCCCGGGCTCACGAAGGAAGAGATAGCGGAACTCATAGCCGCGCGGCGCGCCGCGGGGCTTGAGGGGATCGTGCATCCGAAAATTGCGGCCTATATCGCTGGCAAGATGCGCTCGTCGGCATTCGCCGCGGCATCCGCGGACGAGGCGCTTTCGGATCGCGAAGGCGCGGACGGCGCGCCATCTGACGCCACGTACGCCGGGAGAGCCGCCGCCCTCATAAAGTCCTTCGTCGTGCCCGTCAAGGGCACGAAGGGCTGGAAGGATGCGCAGATAACGGCGGGCGGTGTCGCCCTGTCCGAGGTCAGCGAGAAATACTTTGAATCAAAGGATGTACCCGGGTTGTACTTTGCGGGCGAAGTCCTCGATTACGACGGCCCGAGCGGAGGCTACAACCTCGACTACGCGTGGAACACGGGCTTGAAGGCGGGCAGGGCAGCGGGCGCGTACTGCGCGTCGTACCTACCTACCGAATAGATAAAGCGCCCATCTCCTGGGCGCGTTCTTTCGGTCGTCGTTTTGAAACTGCGGGATCAGACTCCGTTTGCCGAACCCTCGATGACTATGATGGGCGACAGTTCGGATTCTTCCTTGTGGTAGATGTTGTAGATATCGCGCGCGTAGGCGAGGCGCTTGCTCATCGCCGGGATGCCCGGGCGCTCATACTTGTTGCAGAACACCGTCGTCGCCGCCTCGACTGAGGCGCACTTTTTCAGCACGCTCTTGACGTGTGAATAGCTCCCGTCCAGTTCCACCTTCACGAGAAAATGAAGCTGAGTCGCGAGGCTGTAAGGGTTTTTCATGCTCATGAGCTTCGCCTTGCGGCCGCCCATCCACTGTGCCAGTCCATCGCCGGATGTCTGGAAACCGTGTTCCTGTTTCAGGTTGCCCATGATGCCGGCAGCCTGCTCGTCCGTAAAACCGTTGCTGATGAGATAGTTCCACACGAGATCGCGGTTGGACGACGGATTCTCGACGAGGCTGACGGGTATGCCGAGTTCCTCGGGGCTGACTACGCTCGATTTCAGCGTGTTCATGTTCTGCGACTTGATGTAACTGTCGCCCGGCTCGGTCCACTTGACGAAATGCTCACGATTCGGCACGTGGACGCCATCCTCGGAAATGACCGTGAACGGAGCTGTGATAAGGCCGACCGCGAACAGCACGATAAGTGCCTTGAAAAGCCCTTTATTGAAAACAGTAAGTAGTATATCCATGTCACGATTATATAGGTGCAAAAACAGGGCTGCAACAATTATGTAATATTTTCGTAATATAATCACAGACTCTTCACCGTTTCGTAAGAAAACTCAGCAATTCTTCGAAAACCGCCCGGCATACCGGCAAAAATCCCCGCCACTTTGTTCCTGCATGTAGGTGCGGGGTCATAACCACGGTTTTGACGGCTTGCTGTCAACAATAGTATAATTGTTATCGGAAGACATAAAGGAGGAATCTATGACTGATACAGTCGGTACAACTATTGAGGCGTCAAGGTATCGGCCTACCATGCTGATGATACTCGACGGCTGCGGATACAGCGAGCGCGAGTACGGCAACGCGATACGGCAGGCCGCGACGCCGAACCTCGACAGATTGTGGGCTGAGCGGCCTCACACGCTGCTCGCCGCGAGCGGACTCGCCGTCGGGTTGCCCGAGGGACAGATGGGCAACAGCGAGGTCGGACACCTGAACATCGGCGCGGGCCGCACGGTGTACCAGGATTTCACGCGTATCACGAAGTCGATTGAGGACGGGGATTTCTTTGAGAATGAAGCGCTCGTCAGTGCCATGGAAAACGCGAAGGCGGACGGGCGGTCCCTGCACATCATGGGTCTCATCGGACCCGGCGGCGTGCACAGCCACGAGGATCATCTCGTCGCCCTCGTGAAGATGGCGAAGCGGCGGGGCGTCGCAAAGATATATATACACGGTTGGCTCGACGGCCGCGATACTCCGCCGCGCTCCGCGGCGGGTTTCCTCGCGAATCTCGAGGATTCGCTCGCGGAGATTGGCGCGGGGGAGGTCGTAACGATAGCGGGGCGTTATTACGCGATGGATCGCGACAACAGATGGGAGCGCGTAGAGAAGGCGTATGACGCGATAACCGCGGGAGAGGGGATGCGCGCGATCTCCGTCGAGGAGTCCATCGAGAGCGCTTACGGGCGCGGCGAGAACGACGAATTCGTGTCGCCGACGAACATATTTGCGGAGGGTTCCGAACCCACCGTCATACGCGACGGGGACTCGGTGATCTTCTTCAATTTCAGGCCCGACCGCGCGCGGGAAATTACGCGAGCGCTGACCGAGCCGTCGTTTGACAGCTTCGCGCGCAAGGTTGTTCTTGCGAACCTCTATTTCGTGACGATGACCGAGTACGACGCGACATTATCGCACGTGTACATAGCGTACCAGCCGGAGAGGATAGTGAACACGCTGGGCGAGTACCTGTCGAAACTCGGGTTAAAGCAACTGCGCATAGCGGAGACGGAGAAATACGCGCACGTCACGTTTTTCTTCAACGGCGGCGTGGAGACGCCGAACCCGGGCGAGGATCGCGCGCTCATCCCGTCGCCGAAAGTGGCGACCTACGATTTGCAGCCGGAGATGAGCGCCTTCCTCGTGACGGATCGGGTAGTCAAAGAGATAGCGTCGGGCAAATACGATATCATAATGTTGAATTTCGCGAATACGGACATGGTCGGGCATACGGGAATAATGGAAGCCGCCGTCAAAGCGGCCGAGGCCGTGGACTCCTGCGTCGGGCGCGTGATCGAAGCGCTTGCCGAGGTCGGCGGACAGCTGTTGTTGACGGCTGATCACGGCAACTCGGAGGTCATGTTGACGGACGACGGCAAACCGGTCACGGCGCACTCGACGAATCCAGTGCCGTTGATTCTCGTGCGTCCGGGGGTGGGGAACGGCGCGGACGCCCCCGGCGGCTTGGACGGTATGGATGGCGGCGGTTTGGACAATGTCGTCGGACTCGCCGCCGGCGGCGCGCTGTCCGACATAGCCCCGACCCTGCTCGATATGATGGGCCTGCCCGCGCCCGCGGAGATGACGGGGCGCAGCTTGTTGGAACGCGCTTGACGGAATATGCCTGAGTGGACAGCGGAACAAAGAGATGCGATAGAAGCCCGCGGTGAAAACGTGCTCGTGTCGGCCGCGGCCGGCTCGGGCAAGACGGCCGTGCTGACGGAGAGGATACTGCGGCTCGTCACCGAGGAT
>JAISZM010000141.1 GCA_031269205.1 Eubacteriales Family XIII. Incertae Sedis bacterium
CGAAACGAGGGCCGTCGATTACGCGAAATAAACCGTCCCGCGGCAAGACCGCGGGATATTGTGCGAAAATGTACGGGGGGGGGCGGGGCGCGCGGCGGTTTTTTCGACGCGCGCCCCGCCGTATTGGGGTATAAGGGATACTATGGGGTATTTTTTAAGTTTGGCAAAAAGGATAGATCGGCTGCTGCTCGCGCTGCCGCTCTCTTTCGCTTTCATCAGCATCGTCATGATCGCGAGCATCACATACGACGGCGAGCACATGCTGAACCGCAGCATCGTGGTTCAGGCGGCTTCCTATCTCATAGGCTACGTCGCCGTTGCCGCGGTCCTGCTTGTCGATTATCAATTGTTCGCGCGTTACGAGAAGCTTATCTACGTCTGCGCGCTGCTCTTTCAGCTCAGCGTCTACACGCCGCTCGGAACCGACATGGAAACGGGTTCCCTAGCGTGGATAGACCTCGGCATAACGACGATGCAGCCCTCGGAGCTCGTCCGCATCCTATTCGTTTTGGTCTTCGCGAATTTCCTGTCCCGTATGCGCGACGCGCTCGCCACGATCAAGGGCGTGCTGCTTTCGATGCTGTACGCGGCGCCCTTTCTCGCGCTGATCATGAAGCAAGACGTCGGTTCGGGCCTCGTTCTCGCCGTGATGTGCGTGGGCATGGTGTTCTGCGCGGGCATAAACGGCAAGCTCTTCGGACGCTTCGCCGCGCTCTTTCTCGTGGCGATTCCCGTGCTTTACAGGTTCATGGAGGGTTATCAAAAGGACCGCATAGACGCTTTTCTGCACCCGGAAAACCTGAGCATCCGGGCGACGTGGCACGTCTACCAAGCGAAGATCGCCATCGGCTCCGGCGGTCTGTTCGGCAAGGGGCTCTTCTCCGGCACGCAGAAGGAACTGAATTTCCTCCCCGTGCAGGAATCCGACTTCATCTTCGCCGTTCTGGCGGAAGAACTCGGCTTCGTCGGCGGGGTCGCGCTCATCTGTCTCTATCTCGTCTTTCTGCTGCGCCTGTGGCGAATAAGCGGCAAGGCCAAGGAGTTGTACGGCTCGCTGATCGTGATCGGCGTCTTGACGATGTTCGCCTTTCAGATCTTTGAAAACATCGGCATGACCATGGGCCTCATGCCCGTGACGGGCATTCCCCTGCCCTTCGTCAGCTCGGGCGGAACGGCGGTCGCGGCCAATATGCTCGCGTTGGGATTGGTTTTGAATGTGGGCATACGCAACAAGACGATCAATTTTTGACTCACAGGGATATCAGCCTGTCCGCTATGCTGTTGAAATTCTCTTCGATATAGCTGCCCCTTTGGATCACTATGGGAAAGCCGCAGTTGGCGGCGATGTTGATGTTCTCGTCGTACTGTATGATGCCTATGAGCGGCGCGCGCACGCGCGTTGAGACGTCCTCGAAGCCGGGGAAAATCCCGCTCCGCAGCAGGTCGCGGTTCACCTTGTTCAGCACGCAGACGCGCCGCGCCACGCCGGCTTCCGAAAGGACGCGATCCGCCATGTCCGCGTCGCGCAGCGAGACGTTTTCCAAGGTCGTCACGATCACGGCGACGCTGCCGCCCGCCGCCGCCCGCGTCATATCCGGCCCCACGCCCGCGGGTCCGTCCACAATCACGTAATCGTAGCATTCGCCGATCCGCGCGTAGAAGTCCGCCACAGCCTCTCCGCAGAACGCCGATGCCGATTTGCCCCTGTCCTGCGTCGCGGGTATCAGGTGGAGACAGGGGAAACGCTTGTCGCGTATCACGGCCCGCCTGTAAGCGCACAGACCGCTCAGGACGTCGGCGACGTCGAAGATGACCCTGTTCTCAAGGCCGAGATAGATGTCCAAGCTCCGCAGGCCGAGGTTCATGTCGATCAAGGCGACCTTCACGCCGCGTTCCGCGAGAACGGCGCCGAGATTCACGGTGAAAACCGACTTGCCGACGCCTCCCTTGCCTGAAGCTGTTATGATGACTTTACCCAATTCCGTTTCCTCAATCAATCACCGTGTCAAGGCTGTAATCACGATACTGCTTGTCAAGCTCCATGTACTTCGCGATGACCTCCTTCGCCATGGGCGCGGCGTTCAGCGAGCTGTTGCCCTGAAACACGAGCACGGCGACCGCGATGTGCGGATCCTCCGCCGGCGCCAAGGCCACGACCCATGAAAAGGGCCTGTAGCTGTCCTTGAACGCGTCCATGCGTTCCTCGGTCATCGCGGCGCTGTAGCCGCTCAGGTTGATAACGGCCCTGCGGACCGCTTTGTTTTTGGACGTGTAGATATCCGGCAGCTGCGCCATGAGCCTGTTCATCTCGGCTTCGACGCGTTCCCATTCCAAGCCGGCGTCGATGCCGCGCAGATGCTCCCTGATGTACTCCACCTCGTCCGGAGGCTGAATATAACCGCTCTTCTGGGCCGTCCCCGTCTTGGCGGCGACGGAAACGGGAAAGCCGATGAACTGGCCGTACAGACTGCCGCGCGAACCGCTCACGACGCGTTTCATGCCCTCTATCACGTCGCCCAGAAAATCGTCGTTGCTGAGTTCCACCTTGACGCCGGGTTCCTTCTCCCGCATCCCCTCGCCCTCCACGGCGCGCACGAGGCTGACATCGTTCCGAATCCCGCCGTTGCCCACGGTCGCGATGTAGTTGGCCATCTGCAGGGGCGTGTAGGCGTTCTCACCCTGCCCTATCGAGATGTTCAGCTCGTCGCCCGTCGTCCACTGCGCGAAATTGAAGTAGGTGGACTTGCAGGTGTCCGCGACGCGCCCCACCTGTTCCTCCTTGAGGCCCATGTCCTGCATACGCGCGATGATCTCCGAGCGCTTCGGGTTTTCTTCCGTCCAACTCACGATCTCCTCTATGCTGCCGGCGAGCAGCGCGGAGTCGTTCAGAAATTGACGCTTAAAATATTCCTCCGCGTTGTCGTACAGGTGGCGTTTGAGCAGGGCCTTCGTCATTTCCATCTTCTTTGCGGCGTTCGGCGCCCCCGCGGCGGTTTCGGAAAGCTCTATGCCCGTGTATTGCCCGAGACCGAACTGCTCGGCGTAGTAAGTGATCTTGTCGATGTCGATGTCGCCCCGATACGGGAGCGGCTTGTTCCTGTAAAAATCCATGCCCGTCGCGATGTCGAAGAAGTAGTAGTTGCACGACACCTCAAGGGCTTCGTAGAGGTTCACGCTGCCGTGGCTGCCGCCGTTCGTGCTGTACAGGAGGCATTTGTAATCCCTGTTTCCGACCGTGACGAAGCGTCCGTCGTAGAGCCGCATGTTCGGATTAAGGCCGGATTCGAGGGCCGCGATGGCCGTTATGGGCTTGAAAGTGGAGCCCGGCTGCACGGCGGTTCTCGTCGCCACGTTGTAGAGCGGCAGGGGCGCGAGCAAGTCGCGCGGGTTTTGGCTCTGCAACGCGTTCCAGTCCTCGGTGCCTATGCCCGTCGCGAAGAGATTGGGATCGAAGCTCGGCGCGTTGGCTATGACGAGCGGTTCCGCGGTCTTCACGTCGAGCACGACGATGGAGCCGACGTTCGCGTTGGGTTGGGCCTCCCTGTACTTGTAGTCCCCCCACTCGCTTTCGAAGGTCCCGCCGCTCTGCAGGCGGGAGAGCCCCTTCGCGAGTATCTCCTCGCAGGCCTTTTGCAGCGAAAGGTCTATGGTCAGGTACACGTCCTTGCCCTTCTCCGCGACCTGCTCGCTGATCACCCTTTTCAACTCGCCGCGCGAGGTGACCTGCACCTCCTTGATGCCGTCCGTGCCCTTGAGCGTGGATTCGAGGCTCTTTTCCACGCCGTCGAGACCGATCAGGTCCGTCGGCCGGTAGCCCAATTCGTCCACGTAGCGTTCCTT
>JAISZM010000168.1 GCA_031269205.1 Eubacteriales Family XIII. Incertae Sedis bacterium
GTTCGGCCCTCGCGTCGAAGGCGGCCGGCTACCCCATCGCGAAGCTCGCCGCGAAGATAGCCCTCGGCTACAGCCTCGACGAACTGAAGAACTACGTGACGGGCGAGACCTCCGCCTGCTTCGAGCCGACGCTCGACTACTGCGTCGTCAAATTCCCGAAATGGCCCTTCGACAAATTCAAGACGGCCTCGCGCAAACTCGGCACGCAGATGAAGGCCACGGGCGAGGTCATGGCCATATCGCGCACCTTCGAGAGCGCCCTGCTGAAGGCCGTGACCTCGCTCGAGATAAAGCTCGAGGGCATGCGCGCGCCGCACATCATGGGGATGACGGACGACGAGCTCATAGAGAAAATCAAATTCCGCGACGACGAGCGCATCTTCGCGATAGCCGAGGCCATGCGGCGCGGCAGGGCGCGCGGCGGCGCCGACGAGCACTTCACGCGCGAGGCCATCTACGAACTGACGAAGGTCGACAGGTGGTTTCTCTCGAAGGTCGATCGTATCGTGAAGATGGAGAACACCCTCACGCGGCACGGCATGGACGTCGAGACGTTGCGCGAGGCCGAGGAGATCGGCTTTACCGACAACGAGATACTCGCGCTCTCGGGCGCGTCGCGCGAAGTCCTGACCGACATACGCGTCTACAACGACATCTTCCCCGTGTACAAGGTCGTCGACACCTGCGGCGGCGAATTCGAGGCCGTCACCCCCTACTACTACGCCTGCTTCGACGAGGAGGACGAGAGCCGCGTCACGGACGAGCCGAAAATACTCGTCGTCGGCTCCGGTCCTATTCGCATCGGGCAGGGCATCGAGTTCGACTACTGCTGCGTGCAGGGCGTGTGGGCCATCAAGGACCTCGGCTACGAGGCCGTCATCATCAACAACAATCCCGAGACCGTCAGCACGGACTTCGACACCTCGGACAAACTGTACTTTGAGGCCCTCCACATAGACGATGTTATGAATGTAATAAAAAAGGAGCGGCCCGAGGGAGTGATTTTGCAGTTCGGGGGGCAGACTTCGCTGAACCTCGCCGAGGCGCTGAACCGGCGCAGCATACGTATACTCGGCACCTCGTTCGAGAGCATCGATCTGGCCGAGGACAGGCAGAAGTTTTCTGAACTGCTGGAGGGACTTGGCATACCCACGCCGCCCGGGCGCTCCGTCACGGACGTCGGACAGGCGATGAAAGCGGTCGCCGAACTCGGCTACCCGCTCGTCGTGCGCCCGTCCTACGTCATCGGTGGGCGCTCCATGCAGGTCGTCTATTCGGATGAGGAACTGATGGAGTACCTGACGGAGGCCGTTTCGCTCGGCGTTGACCGCCCCGTACTCATCGACCGATACATAGAGGGCAAGGAGGTCGAGGTCGACGCGATAGCCGACGGAGAGGACATTCTCATTCCCGGCATAATGGAACATATCGAGCGCACGGGCGTGCATTCGGGCGATTCGAGTTCCGTCTACCCGCCTCACACGATACCGGACGCAGTGTGCGAAACACTCATCGACTACACGAGGCGCATCACGAAGGCGCTCGGCGTCGTCGGCCTGCTGAACATACAGTACGCTTACGACGGCAGCGACGTCTTTGTTATAGAGGTCAACCCGCGCGCTTCGCGCACCGTGCCCATCATGAGCAAGGTGACGGGCGTGCCCATGGTGCGGCTCGCCGTCGGCGCCATGCTCGGCGAAAAGCTCGCGGACGCGGGGTGGGGCACGGGACTCTATCGCAAGATGCCCTTTACGGCCGTAAAGATGCCCGTGTTCTCGAACGCGAAACTGACGGACGTCGATACGGCCGTCGGCCCCGAGATGAAGTCGACGGGCGAGATACTCGCCATAGACGAGACCTATGAGAAAGCCGTGAACAAGGGATTTCTGGCCACGGGTCTCACCATCCCGACGGAGGGCGGCGTATACGTCAGCCTCAGAGAATCCGAGCGCACGGAAGCGACGGCAGCCGTCATACAAGGTTACGCGGACGCGGGATTCAGCCTCTGCGCCTCGCCTGGCACGGGCGCGTATATGAGGGGACGCGGCATAGCCTGCGAGGACTGCGCGTCACCGGACGTCAAGAGCGCGATAGACGAAGGCCGCCTGAACATAGTCGTCAACGTGCCGCGTCAGGTGAACAGAGTGGACAGCGACTCTTTCGCCATACGCCGCTATGCCACGGAGCGCGGCCTTCCGGTTCTGACCTGCACGGACACGGCCGAGGCCTTTCTCATAGCGATAGGCGCAAAACGAGCAAACAAAAACGCCGTCTACAAGACCCTGGAAGAATACACGTCTGTAAATTTCACACGGCAATAAATTTAACTTGACAGGAGGCGTGAAATAATAGTATCATAAGAGTAAGTTAGTTAATGCTAACCGCGTGTGGAAGGAGACAAGACGATGCCGCTTACACTGGTGGGCACGGGGAACACAAATACGATAAAGAAGGTCGGCGGCAGGAGCGAGACGCGAATGTTTCTCGAGAAGCTCGGTTTTGTTCAGGGATGTCCGGTGACCGTAGTCGCGGAGAACAGCGGGAACGTGATCGTCAAGGTCAGGGAGTCGCGCGTCGCTGTGAGCCGCGAGATGGCGCGTCACATCATCGTGTGACAACAGCCCGCGCCGCGCGAGCGACGCTTCGCGCGACGGGTCGGCCGCGCGTCAATGGAAAGGAACGATACATGACGACACTGAGAACAACCAAACCCGGCGAGACCGTGCGAGTCACCTTCATAGGCGGCGGTGGCGCGATCAAGCGGCGCATTATGGACATGGGCATCACGAAAGGCGCGAATGTCTATGTTCGCAAGGTGGCTCCCCTCGGCGACCCCGTCGAGATCACCGTGCGCGGGTACGAGTTGTCGCTCCGCAGAGCCGACGCGGAGATTGTCGAAGTAGAACCTGTAGAGGAGAAGATTTCATGATAAGAATAGCGCTTGCCGGCAATCCCAACAGCGGTAAAACCACGCTGTTCAACGCGCTGACCGGCGCCAACCAATTCGTCGGGAACTGGCCCGGCGTGACCGTCGAAAAAAAAGAGGGGCGGCTGAAGTATCGCAAAGATGTGACCATCATCGATCTGCCGGGCATCTACTCCCTCTCGCCTTATACATTGGAAGAAGTTATTGCACGTGATTATCTCACTGACGAACGGCCGGACGCCATACTCAACATCATAGACGGGACCAATCTGGAACGAAACCTCTACCTCACCACGCAGCTCACGGAACTTGGGATACCTGTCGTACTCGCCGTAAACATGATCGACATTGTAAATAAGCGCGGCGACAAGATCGATATCAAAAAGCTCTCCGAAAAAATCGGCTGTCCGGCCGCCGCCGTTTCCGCGTTAAAGGGTACGGGTGTGGAACAAGCCGCGAATCTCGCGGCAGAGCGGGCTTCATCCGCACACCCCGTGCCCCAACACGCTTTTTCGGGCAACGTCGAACACACGCTTGCCCATATCGAGGAGGCGCTGCTGCACGATATGCCCGAGGAGCGTCAGCGGTGGTACTCGATCAAACTCTTTGAGCGCGACGAGAGGGTGATAGAGAAACTCAAGCCGGACGCCGAAAAGCTCGCCCACATAGAAAACGATATCCAGTCGTGTGAAAAGGACTTTGAGGACGACAGTGAAAGTATAATAATATCAGAACGTTACAATTATATAGAGAGCGTTATAGACGAGTGTTGTAAGGTTAAGAACAAGGGCGAGCTTTCGCCCTCGGACAGGATAGACCGCGTCGTCACGAATCGGTGGCTCGCGTTGCCTATTTTCGCGCTCGTCATGTTCGCCGTTTACTACGTTTCGGTGACATCGGTCGGGACGATCGTGACGGACTGGGCGAACGACGGCGTGTTCGGCGATGGCTGGAGTCTCTTCGGCCTGCACGTACCGGGCGTACCCGACGCCCTCGGCGGGGCGCTCGATTTCATCGGCGTCGCGGCGTGGTTGCACAGCCTCATCATAGACGGCATAGTCGCTGGCGTCGGCGCGGTACTCGGCTTCGTGCCGCAGATGTTCATACTCTTCGCGTTCCTGGCTTTCCTTGAGCGCTGCGGTTACATGGCTCGCATAGCCTTCATACTGGACAGGGTGTTTCGCCGCTTCGGCCTGTCCGGCAAATCCTTCATTCCGATCCTCATAGGCACGGGATGCGGCGTGCCGGGCATCATGGCTTCGCGCACCATAGAGAACGAGCGCGACAGGCGCATGACGATCATAACGACGACCTTCATCCCCTGCAGCGCAAAGCTCCCGATCATCGCCCTCATCGCGGGCGCGCTGTTCGGCGGCGCGTGGTGGGTCGCCCCGAGCGCGTATTTCATCGGCATCGGCGCCATCATCATGTCGGGCATCATATTGAAGAAGACGAAAATTTTCGCGGGCAAGGCCATGCCCTTTGTCATGGAGTTGCCCGCCTATCATTGGCCCACGGTCGGCTCGATACTTCGCAGCATGTGGGAGAGGGGTTGGTCCTTCATCAAAAGAGCCGGAACCATCATCCTGCTCGCGACCATCTTCGTGTGGTTCACGTCGAGTTACGGTTGGGTGGATGGCGCGTTCGGTTCCGTGGACATGGATCACAGCATACTCGCGTCCATAGGCTCGGCCATAGCCTGGGTGTTCGCGCCGCTCGGATGGGGGACGTGGAAGGCGGCCGTGGCCGCCATAACGGGTCTCATCGCGAAGGAAAACGTCGTCGGCACCTTCGGCATACTCTACGGCGGGCTCGACGAAGTTTCGGAGGACGGCGCGGAGGTCTGGGCGTCGCTCGCGGCCTCGTACACGGCACTGTCCGCCTTCTCCTTCCTCGTATTCAACCTTCTCTGCGCTCCCTGCTTCGCAGCCATGGGAGCGATCAGGCGCGAGATGAACAGCGCCAAGTGGTTCTTCACGGCCATCGGCTACCAGTGCGGCTTCGCCTATCTGATAGCGCTCATCATCTTTCAGATCGGTTTTTTCGCGCAGACGGGGAGCTTCGGCGTCGGGACAGCCGTAGCGCTGGCGCTCGTCGCGTGGTTCGTGTACCTGCTCGCGCGGCCGTCGAAGTACGAGGGCGCGGAGCTGGGTGTGAGCGCCGTGACGGCGCGGGCGTAGCGTGGCGGCGGGTTTTTCGCGCCTTTGCGACGGATTCTTGAGGGAAGCGTGAACGAAGATGATTGAGTTTTTTACGGAATATGGTTCGACGATCCTCGTGGCGGGCGCGCTCGTCGCCATAGTCGCCGCCATCGTGGTAAAAATGGTGCGACGGGTACGAGCCGGCAGATGTGTCGGCGAGTGTAAATGCTGTAATAGCAAGGACTGCACAAAAGGTTAAAGGTTCATTGGCGGTTACTGAATAGTTTCGATTTAACCACTGAACAGTCACCATTGGCGGCCGCGTTATTCTCTTTCGTGAAAAAATCGGTTTACAAGCGGGAAGATTTCTCATATAATACTCATTGCGCGTACGCGCGCCCAGATAGCTCAGTTGGTAGAGCACTTGACTGAAAATCAAGGTGTCCGTGGTTCAATTCCGCGTCTGGGCACCAGAGGACGGCTGAGATACGCCGTCCTTTTTTCGCGGCGATTTTCTGCCGCTGTCGGTCACATCATCGCGTGGATGATCGCTACCCACGCCGGAATCGTACCGATCGAAAGCAGCGTCGACAGACCGACGAGCTTGGACGCGTAGGCGCTCTCCACCTTGTAGTGCTGCGCGAGGATAGACGTCTGCATATGGCAGGGCATGGTCGCTGACAACAGAAAAACATAGAACGGCATACCCTCGATACCGAAAAGTTTCAAAAGACAGATCATCACGAGGGGGCTGATGATAAACTTCCCTATCATTATCCACCATTCGTCCGCCGTTATTTTAGGAACACCGCTTGCGAATATCGTCAGGTTTGCGCCGATGACGAGCAGGGACAGCGGTACGGTCAGACCCGCGAGGTAGTCGAGCGCGGTATCGAGGACGGGTGGTATATGCAGTCCCGCCTGTACGAGACCCGCGCCGATGAGTACGCATATAAAGCCCGGATTGAAAATTTTCGAGGGTGAGAGATGAAACGCGCCCGTCGCGCCGTCGTGCAAAGCCGCGCTCGCCGCCGCGATCTGCGAGACGCCGACACTCCAGAACGCCGCGAGAATCACGAGGTAGTAGGCGAAAAGAAAAGGTGTCCCCGCGTTCCCAAAGACGATCTGATTGATCGGCAATCCGATAAATATGATATTGGAAAAGGTATACGTGACCTCGTAGATGGCTTTTTTTCCACTGCGCAGCCGCAACATGCGTGAGGTCAGTTTACCGAGCAAGAAATTCGCCGCAAGGTGAAGCAGCGCGATGAGCAGCAGTACCAATGAAGACGCGAGCATATCTCTGTCAAACCCTGCCGTTATGCTCGTGACGGCCAGGCAGGGGGCGGCGAGCCGTATGACGATGGCCGAGAGACCGGCCTGTGTATTTTCCGGCCAAATTGTCTTATGCGTAAAGAAAAATCCGACAGCTATTATCAGAAATATTACGCCGATGCTTTCAATACCGCTCCACATACCTTCCATTATAGTATACATTCAGGAACTTTATTACCCCGGCAGCGAACAGCAGGAAATTCGTGTCGGCTATTTTTGCGTCCCGCCGCGTTGCAAAGCCTCGCAATATTTACGTGTTGCTGTTCAGGCAGGGTTAGCAACAGCCTCCGCTGTCGAACTGCCTGTTCGTCGATGTCGTCGCGCCGTCGTCATGCGCGCCTCACTTGAACGACGCCTCGAATATCCGTCGCGTATCGTCCGGGGTGATCTCCACGGGATCGAAGGCGAACATATGCCCCATGTTATCGTAGGCGTTTTTCACGAGTCCGTCGATGTCGTCTCGCTTGATGCCGTAGTCCGACAGTCGAATGTCGTCGACATTGCAGGCTCTTTGCAAGCGTGCCAGAGCCGTGAGAAAATCTTCGGGCGCGCTCGCGCCGTCGGCGCCCAGTTCCCGCGCCATGGCGATAAACCTCTCGGGGACCGCGCCCTTGCGGATAAGCGTCTCGTAGTAGGCGAGCGAGATAGCGATGAGTCCCGCGCCGTGCGGCAGTTTCGGGCTGTAAGCGCTGAGCGCGTGCTCCATCGCGTGCTTCGAAATACATCCGGATACGGATTGCGTAAACCCGGCCTCCGTATTCGCGAGAGCGACCTTTTCCCTTGCCTCCATGTCGTCGCCGTTCTTTACGGCCCGTTCGAGATACCCGCCGATGTTGCGGATCGCGTCGAGACAGATGATATCGCTGAGGGGGTTCGCGATTTTGTTCAGGTAACATTCGGTGCTGTGGAAGAGCGCGTCGAAGCCCTGATAGGCGGTGAGCGCCGGCGGAACCGTCAGCATCAACTCCGGATCGACGATCGAGAACACGGGAAAGGTCTTGTCGTAGCCGAAGCCGAGCTTCTCCTTTGTCTCATTCTTCGAAACGACGGCCCACTGGTCGGTTTCGGTACCCGTTCCCGCGGTCGTCGTGATAGCGACCACCGGCAGAGGGTCGTTCGTCGGCTTCTGTCGGCCACCCGTGCTGCCCGCGACGAAATCCCAGAAGTCGTGCGCCAGATTGGCCGCCTTGACCGCGATGGCCTTGGCCGAGTCGATGGTCGAGCCGCCGCCCAAACCGATGATGAAGTCGCAGCCCTCGCGCGCCGCGAGTTCTCCGCCCTCGTTTACGTGTTCGACGACAGGGTTCGGCAGTATCTTGTCAAACAGAGTCCACGCGATTCCCGCCTCGTCGAGTTGTCCCGTCAATCTGTCCAAATGACCCCCTGCTCGCATCGACTTGCCGGATGAGATCACGATGAGCGCCTTCCCGCCGGGAAGTTTCTGCCGGTGAAGCTCGTTGAGCGCCCCGGCCCCAAAGATAAATCTCGTCGGCATATAGTATTTGAAAATCATAAGATGTTCCTCCGTTCCGTGATTCCTTTATTGTACAAAACCGCTACGCGGTAGTGCAACCTTTCCGGCGTATCTGTAACGCTAAAGTATAATACCTCTCGTAGTTATTACTTATCTTGAACACGAGGAGGTATTACCATGTTCAAAA